>JAPOVO010000071.1 GCA_026708165.1 Chloroflexota bacterium
AATAAAGGCCATTGGACGGCTGTATTCAGATTCGCAATCGAGGCAGGTGTAGCGATTGTCCGAGAATCCGCCCATCGGTCGTCCTCCTGAACTTTCGTTGCCTCTCTGCAATTTTATTACAGCTTTTCCAACCGGCTGGTCGGTCGCGTGATCCTGATCGAAGCGGAAATTGAGCGGCCTGCGCTCGGCGGCTAAACGGTCCGCAGTTTTCCGGCGAACGTAACGAATTGAGGCACGGCTCCGTTTAACAGGTCGGTGGTAAAAAACGACATTGATTCGGATGCCAAAAAACATCGACCCAGCAGGAATTCACGAAGTGGATATGCAAAAAGTCCGCGAGTCGGCTCTGGAGCTGCGAACGCTCGGATTCAACGTCCACCAGGCGCTCGCGCTGGTGCTCTTGAAGAACGAGTGGCAGGCAAAGACCCCCGACGGTTGTGCCATGGACGCGCCGGACAATCCGGTGCGAGCTGAGCCGTCGACGGAGGCTCCGCGCCGGCCCAAATAAGTCTCTCCCCTTCTCCCCAACCCGGCGAACGGGCGGTACCCGAAAGGGCGCCGCCCGTTTGTTGTCCCGCGCGGCGCGGTCCCAATTGTGAGATCCCTGGGCGCGATTGCCGCATGTCTCCCTGATATCCTCGAAGGTAGGCAAATTGGAGCGGGGCGCCCTTACCCTGCCGCGGAGGCTCGACTTAGATTTATGACCGACTACGACATGGTGGTGATCGGATCGGGTTCCACCGGCTTCCACGCGGCGCGGGTAGCTTCGATGCGGGACAAGCGTATCGCCCTGATCGAGGGTGGCGACGATTTCGGCGGACTCTGCATCTTGCGTGGGTGCATGCCGACGAAGGCGATGCTCCGTTCGGCCGAGGTTATGCAGCTCATACGCGAAGCCGGCGAGCTGGCGATCGACGTGCCCGAACCCGTGCTCGACTGGCGCGGCGTGGTGGAAAGGCGCGGACGGCTCGTGCGCGAGTTTGCCGATTACAGGTTTGACGCGGCCAAAGCGCTGCCGCGGGTGGACATCATACGTGGTCTCGCCTCATTCGAGTCGCCGTCGTCCGTTCGAGTCAACGGACGATCCATTACCGCCGACAAGTTCGTGATCGCGACCGGCTCGTCCGTCTGGAAACCGCCCGCGCCGGGACTCGACGAGGTGGGCTTCATCACGAGCGACGACGCCCAGACGCTCGACAGCCTGCCGGGCAGCCTTTTGGTGTTCGGCGGCGGCGCGATCGCGATGGAGTTTTCTCAGCTCTTCCAGCGCTTCGGCGTGCAGGTAACCGTCTTGCAGCGCAGCCCGTACATCTTGAGCAAGATGGACCAGGATATTTCCATCGAGACTCAGAGAGTGCTTGAGAGTGAGGGAGTCCGCTTCGTCACCTCCTCGCGGGTGGTGCGCTTCGAGATGCACGACGGGCTCAAAAGCTGCGTGCTCGAAACTCCGGCGGGCGTCGAGCGCTTCAGCGCCGAGGAGGTCCTGTGCGCCGTCGGACGGAATCCGGCGGTCGAATCACTCAATTGCGAAGCCGGCGGCGTTCGCTGCGACAACGGCTACGTGGTCGTAGACGAAACGCTCCAGACTTCAAACCCGCGAATCTACGCGGGCGGGGACGTTATCGGCGGGGCGTCGATTAAGACGCGCCAGCTAGTGCACGTCGCCGTGCAACAGGGGGAGATCATCGGCCACAACGCGTTTGCCGACGAGCCGCGTAAATTCGACGACCGGCTGATCCCGGAGGCGGTGTTCACCGATCCGGCCATCGGCGCGGTGGGACTGACGGAGCGCGAGGCGCGCGCGGAGGGGCGCAGGATCCTGACGGCGCTGTACAGGTTCGACGACCAGGGCAAGGCGATAGTAATGAACGAGACGGACGGCTTCGTCAAGATGATCGCCGACGCCGAATCGGGCGAAATCCTGGGCGTCCACATCATCGGCCCTGAAGGCGCCGACCTGATCCATGAGGCGGTAGTCGCAATGTACTATCGGGCAACCGTGACCGAGTTCGTCGAAATACCCCACTTGCACCCGACGCTGGCCGAAATCCTGATCGATCCGGCGGAGGATATTTTGGACCAGATGCGAAGCGCATCGGCTGCGCGCGCAGTCGAATCCAGCGCGGCGGCAAGTTGAAGAGACTCCTGCCTGATCGGGAGGCGGCGAGATAACTCCTCAAGCGGATGGTCGGTCGTCGGCGACGCGCCGGCCAGTGCGTAGGCGGCGGGACATTCGCGAGCGCATGAGCGTCGCCGTGCTGACCTCTTGGGAACGGTGCGGGTCTGACGACCACGCAATATTTCGGATCGAAAAGGCGGAAGGCGAGCCTTTTTTCGACTTCAAGGCGGGGCAGTACGCGCAGCTTGCGTTTTGGGACCAGCCGGAACAGGACCCGCGCCCCCGGCAATTCTCAATAGCATCGTCGCCCAATTCGCTCGACCATCTCGAGTTCTACGCCATTCTCGTGCGCGACATGCCGGAAAACCCTGGGGGGCTGGGCATTTTCACCGGCACGCTCTGGAAACATAAAGTCGGCGACGAAATCTTGTACATGGGGCCGGCGGGGCGCTTCACTCCCGACCGGACCGTCGAGCGCGACATCTTCTGCATCGCCACCGGGACCGGTCTCGCGCCGTTCGTATCCATGGCGCGCGAGATGTGGGAGGACTACCAGAACAACGGTCCCCCGGACCGTCGGCTGACGATCATCCACGGCGTGTCTTACACGAACGAGCTTGGATATCGGGAGCTTTTGGAAGACATGGCCGCGGACCGCGATTTCGGATTGCTGTACGTCCCGACGGTTAGCCGCCCTGACCAAGACGAGGACTGGTCGGCCGATCTTGGACGAGGGCGGGCCAACGACACGTGCCGCCTGCTGTTGGGGCATCCCAAGAGCGGCCGCGTCGATCCGGTTATCTCGGATGAGGACCGCGAGGCGCTCGTGGACCGGCTGAGACCGGAGAGCGCTAGCGTCTATCTTTGCGGCAATCCCGATATGATCGACGATTGCAGGGGACTCCTTGTCGACCGTGGTTTCCGCTCCGGCGGCAGGGACTCCCAGATCATCACCGAGGATTATTGGTAGAGGGCGCGCCGGAGCGCATCGCCACAGGGGGTCGATAACCATGGTTGCCACGCTGACGCCGGAGCAGCTAGCAGAGCTCCGAGAGATCGACAGCCCGACGATCTCGAACGCGATCGAGACATTTGACGTGAGAGGCCGGTTCGACGGGTATCTCGGTCCCGAAATACAGTGCATCTTCGGCGATATGGAGCCGATGGTTGGTTATGCCGTGACGGTGACCATCAAGAACGTCGGTCCCGGCGATCCAATAGACAGCGAGAGGAAGTTCGACTTCTTCGATGCCCTGGATGCCGCGCCCAAGCCGGCGGTCTGCGTTTTCAAGGACATCTCCCCCAACCCGCGCCGCGCCTCCCAATGGGGAGAGGTGCTCGCGACGACCACGAAGGCGCTCGGCGCTATAGGAGTGGTGACCGACGGCACGGTGCGCGACATTAACGAGGTGCGGGCAATCGGCGGCTTTCACTACTTCGCCCAGGGAGTTTGCGTGTCGCACGGCGAGCTTCAAATGGTCGACGTCAACGTGCCGGTTGAAATATCCGGTTGCACGATCGAGCCTGGAGACCTGGTCCACGGCGACGTCAACGGCGTGATTCTGATCCCCAACGAGGTTGCCGACAGGGTGGCCGAAGCCGCCGCGGGCATTTACGCGCAGGAAGGCAAAATGATGGAGGCACTCCGGCAACCCGGGCTGACCGCTGAGAAAGTCAGGGAAATCTTTTCCTATTGACCAACACCGTCCGACGGTAAGCGGAGCCGGGAGGCATAACGCGCCGCCTTCCGATGGGCAAAGAGCAAAATCGATGCAGCCGTCTCCCGCCTCCAAACCTCCCCTCGACGTATTGCGTCTGCGCCGTTTGCTGGCGGGAAACAGACTCGCCGGAGAAGTGATCTACAAACCCCAAACGGGGTCGACTAACAACGACGCGCTCGCCGCGGCGCGTGGCACCGCTCCCGAAGGGACGCTCTTCATAACCGATTTCCAGACACAAGGGCGTGGCACGCGAGGGCGAACGTGGCGCTCGCCCGGGAACACGTCGTTGCTGCTCTCAGTCATTCTTCGCCCCACGCGCGTGCTCAAGCCGGTTGAGCTGACACAGCTTGCGGCGCTTGGGCTGTGCAACGGGCTGAGGGAGAGCACCAGCCTGGACGTAAGAATCAAATGGCCTAACGACGCTATGGTGCGAGACAAGAAAATTGGGGGCGTGCTGGTCGAACCGCTGCCGGGATCTGCGATGGCTGCGGTTGTCGGGATCGGCGCCAATCTCAACCTCGCTGCAAGCGATATCGGCCTGGCGGAGGGCAGCGTTACGAGCGTGCTCGACGAGACTGGATCGCGATGCGACCGCGAGCTTGTCATCGCCGCGGTCGTGGACGCCCTGGAGCGGAGTTACCGAGCACTCGAAGACGGCGGCTCGCTGTTCGAAGACTGGACCGCGCAGTCGGCCGTGATCGGGCGGTCGGTCTCGCTGCGCACTGAAACCCGTACTTACGTCGGCGCGGTAAGCGGATTCGATCCCGGCGGGGAGTTGTTACTCGACTGCGAAGACGGCACCCGGCGGCGGTTCACCGCCGGCCGGTTGGAACTGCTTTGAGGCCAAAATCAATGGCATCCCGGGATCGCAATTGATGGATCTAAAACGACGGCTCGAAGACCAGTGGACAGACGCGGTCGACGACTGGATTGGGCAGGACCAGTCGGTCCGCACGGGCATGCTCGACTCCTGGATGCTCAACGCCATCGGCGACTTAGCCGGTTGTCGAGTTGTCGACATTGGCTGCGGCGAGGGGCGGTTCTGCCGTCTGCTGGCAGGTCTCGGTGCGGAGACGACAGGTGTCGATCTCACAGAAGGGCTCATAGAGGAAGCACTGCAACGGACCTCCGGCGGCGAGACCTATCTGGTCGGAAACGCCGAGGACCTCGCGGACATCGACGACGAGAGCTTCGATATCGCCGTCTCGTACATAGTCCTGGTCGATCTCGACGACTACCACGCTTCCATCACCGCCGCCTGGCGCGTTCTCAAACCGGGTGGCCGTTTCATCGTCTGCAACATCCATCCGATGCGTAGCGCTTCAAGAAACTTCACCGGCTGGATCCGGGACTACGAGAAAAAACTGTTCTATCCGTTGGACAACTACGCCGAGGAAGGGCCGCGCGAGTTTCACTGGTGGGGCAAATCATTCATCAACATGCACCGTACGCTGTCAAGCTACGTCACGGCATTCTTGGATGCCGGATTCGTGCTGGAGGGACTGCGTGAACCGACGCCGTCGGAGGCGCAACTCGCGGAGAATCCAGACTTCGACGACGAATTCCGCGCACCGAACTTCATAATCTACGAGCTGCGCAAACCCGCAGACTGATACTTCCGGCGGCCAACCCGCCGGATGCGCTTACTCGGCTTTCATCCGTTCAACCGCTTCGATGACGGCGGCGCAGATGTACTCGTTCAGCTCGTCGGTCATCAGGGGTTGAATTGGAACGCAGAAGAGTCGCATGCCGAGCTCGTCCGATATTGGGAGCGTTTGTCCAGCGGTGCTATCCCGCAGGATGTTCCGGTCAGGCCGATCCGCCGGTCCGTGGCCCTCATAGACTGGCGGGTTCGCGACCACGCAGCCGACGCCGTACTCGTCTTCGAGTATTTGCATCATCCGGTCGCGCTTTTCGCCGGCCCATTCCTTCGGGACCAGGCACGTGTACAGGTAGTAGGTGTGCATACAGTCGGGCGGTTCGTAAGGCAGCGTCAGTTCGGGAACTTCGGCCAGCATCTCAGTGCGCTTGTGGGCTATACGTCGCCGCTTGGCCAGCATCTCGTCGAGCCTTCGCACCTGCACCAGACCGACCGCGGCCTGCACCTTGGTGATCTTGTAGTTCGTGCCCCACTCGCCGGTCTCGCCGCCGAACTGGCGGAACCCGCGCAGGCGGCGGGCAAGCTCGGGATCATCCGTAGTCACCGCCCCGCCTTCACCCAGAGTCGTCATCAGCTTCTGCGTGTGGAAGCTGAATACCGTCATCCAGCCCTTCTTGCCGATCCGCGTGTCGCGGTACTTTCCGCCGCAGGCGCGCGCGGCATCACCAATGACTTTCAGCGGTCCGTGCACGGGGTGAGGGTTGCGGTCGGCTATGTCCAGCAGGTCGTCCATGGGAGCGGAGAGGCCATTCATGTGAACGGGATATATCGCCCGCGTGCGCGGCGTGATCCGGCTCTCCACGTCGGAAGGGTCGGCTTGCAGCGTTCGCGGATCGACCTCACACCAGACGACCTGACCGCCTTGCCCAACAATCGAAAGCGGGGCGGCCTTGAAGTTGATCGCGGGGACGATCACCTCATCGCCCGGCTCCAGGTCGAGCGCCATCATCGCCATGTCGAGGCCCGTTCCCGCGCCGTTGATCGAGATTGCGAATTCGGTCCCGCAGAACTCTGCGAACGCCTCCTCGAAGTCGAGTATCTCCTGGGTCATGAACCCGAAGCCGACGTGCCAGTCCATAGACTCGCGCATGGTCCTTACGACCGCGTCGATCTCTTCTTCCGTGTAGTAGCCACCGAGGTAAGGCTCGCCTCTCAGTGGAGGGTCCGGTTTCTCGGCGCTCAGTATCTCTTTGCGGGCCTCTGTCTCGATCATGTGCACTTCCCCGGAAACGCGCTTGGCAGCGTAGAAAGCGGCGCCGATTAGCTTACATGGCGGGCCGCGAGAACACTGTTGGACGAGCTCTTCAGGTCAGCCGCGCCTGATGCCGGGCGGCTAGACGGGGTGAAACCT
>JAPOVO010000060.1 GCA_026708165.1 Chloroflexota bacterium
CATCCGAGAGCCGGGCAGAGACTCCCACCAGAAGACCGGTCTCTACTCGCTGGAGCGTGTCTCGGCTGAACAGGCTTCTCCCGCGTCTCCCGCGCTTCTCCCGCAGGAAGGTGAGCCTTCCCACAGGTTCAGTGTGGATCGTGCGGGTGATGCGGGAGGCGTTTCCTCATCCCCCGCGCGAGACGCAGAGGCAACACATGGTGATACCTATGCATAAACACTTCTCTCTTTATCCATCTATCTATCTCCCGCATCTACCGCATCTCCCGATTCACCGGTTTGGAAAGGTCTTTATCCCTGCGGGAGGTCTGCGGGAGATCGATCAACTTTGCGGGACTTCTCCCGCCAGCATTTCAGGAGTCTTGAATGAACCAGTTAGATCATGAGCTGTCGGTCGTCCACTTGCCGATCGACGACATGCGCCCAGATCCGGCGAACCCGAGGCGCATTTCCGACTCGGAGCTGGACTCGTTGACTCGCTCGATGCGTCGCTTCGGCTTCGTCGATCCTGTCATCGCTCGGCGCGAGGACAAGACTGTCATCGGCGGACACCAGCGTCTGCTGGCTGCTCGCAGGTTGGGACTTGCCTCCGTTCCGGTGATCCTGCTCGATCTGTCGGACGAACAGGCTCGGTTGCTGAACCTCGCGCTCAACCGCATCTCAGGGTCCTGGGACCGAGAACTGCTCGCTCGGCTCTTGGCCGAGCTGGACGAGACTCCCGAGATCGATGTCTCACTATCGGGGTTCGACGATGACGAGGTGGCCAAGCTGCTCAAGTCGCTGGACGCCCAGGACAAGCGCGAGCGCATCGAGCACTTCGACCCGGAAGCCGCCCTCAATGCGGCACAGTCCAACGCTGTCGCGCAGCCTGGCGACCTGTGGCGCATGGGCGACCATAGGCTGCTCTGCGGCGATTCGACCGACGTTGGCGCCGTGGGCCGCCTGTTCGGGGAGAAGCGCGCTTCCTTGATGGCGACCGATCCGCCGTACCTCGTCGACTATTCGGGCGGCAGTGACTCAGCCAGCAGGTCGAACCGGGGCGATCCGGATCGTGCTCAACACTGGGATGACTACCGCGACCCGGCGTCCTCAGTGGAGTTCTATTTCAAGTTCCTCACCGCGGGTCTCACGCATCTGGTCTCGCACAGCGCTGTTTACCAGTGGCATGCTCACCGCAGGCAGGCCCTCGTCGAGGAGGCCTGGACGAAGGCTGGCCTGCTGGTGCATCAGCAGATCATCTGGTGTAAGTCCCGTGGCGTGCTAACTCGCTCCTTTTTCCTCTGGCAGCACGAGCCCTGCTTCGTCGGCTGGGTGGAGGGCAAGATGCCCAAGCGCAAGCCCCCGAGCAACGTCTCCACCATCTGGAACGTGGACCAGCGCTTCGAGCAGATGGGCATACATCCCACCCAGAAACCGGTGGAGCTGTTCATTCGTCCCATCGAGTACCACACCGAGCCTGGCGAGATCGTCTATGAGCCGTTCTCGGGATCCGGCACCCAGATCATCGCCGCCGAGCGCACCGGCAGAGTCTGCTTCGCGGTCGAGCAGGCACCCGCCTACGTGGACGTCGCTGTCAAGCGCTGGGAGGCGTTCACCGGCCTAGAGGCAACCAGAGTGGGCGTCGGAGAGGAGGACGATTGATAGCAGTGGGTCTGATCTCCATCCCTGCTGCGCCTCGTAGCCGCAGCGTCGACGCCGACATGTCGCGGCTCAGCCGCCGACACAATGACCGGATCGTGTGGGTTAGGGCCTCCCTCGCTCGTGCCGTCCCAGCTCGCCTACCTTCCGCTTTTGCCTGCAGAGGTAGCGTTTGCTAGGTACTGCTAGGGCCCCGGCATGCTCCGCCCAGACCCGCAGCGGCTCGCCCTGCGGCGCCACGCCCATGCGCGATCAGGAGTTCTGCTTCTGGCACCACCCGGATCACCAGTCGGAGGCGGCAGAGGCCCGAAGACTGGGTGGACTGCGCCGACGCCGCGAACGGACGCTCGAAGGCGCCTACGACCTCCACGAGCGATTCCGCTCGGTGGATGGCATCCTCCGCTTCGTCGAGATCGCCGCCCTGGACCTCCTCGGCCTGGACGCCTCCGTACCGCGCTCGAACGCCATGTTCAGGGGCGCTCTCGTCGCCGCAAAACTCCTCGAACTGGGAGACCTTGCAGAACGCATCGCTGACCTGGAGGCCGCACTCGCCAAGCGTTCTACCGACGCCGCTTCACCGTTCGATGTCGAGCGCGACGCCGGCGACGCCCGGTCTCCGTTCCATGTCGACCCGAACGAGGCCGACCCGCCCCCGGATCCGGCTCTCAATTGAAGTCGCTCAACAGACGCCTCGACGATCTCGACGACTCGCTCTCCCCAACCGACATAGTGCTACGCTGGGTGCGGAAACTGCAGAAGCTCCCCGACACCGCGGATCTGGCGACCGCGCTCAGAGACCTGCGGCCGGCCGGCCTCGTAGACCAGGCCCGCCACGCAGTCACCAGGTCCCTCAAGGGGCACCCGCGCGGTGCCGTCGACCGGCGCGCCCACACGGCCGCTCGCGACGTCATCTTTCTCGTCAACCTCCACTCCAAGCTCAACAGCCTCGTCCGCGACGAGCTCAGCGTCGCCGCTCCCTGCGTAGCCCTCCTCTCCTCCGAACTCAGCCGTGAACTCCTCCGCGACCTGCACCGGGACCGGGCCATCCGCGCCTGGCTGCTCGCCTCCCGTGCAGTCCCTTATCCGCTCGATCGGGACACTGCCACCGCCCTCAAGGCTGCAGGTGTCTACCAGGTCGAGTCCTGGACGGCGCTGCGCGATGGCGAGACCATTGAGGGGTGGGTATACGAGGAACTCGAATCCGAGGACGATGACCAGGGATTGGACGAGGCCTCAGCGAGGATTCCCCGTCAGGTCGAGCGCGAGCTCAGGCGCCTGGTCCGGTCGGGCGAAGTCAGAGCGGGCAAGGTCGTCTGCCTCGACAGCTCGCCGCATCCCTTCCTCGCAACCGCGCCGCTGCTCGACGGTCGTTGGATCGATGCCACTGTCGTCGAGGTGGCTGAGCTGGGATGCATTCTCGAGGACCGGGGCTACTCCTCGCGGGACTCAGCGGACGCTCATCCACTCGCCTTCGAGGAGTTCGTGCGGACCGACGCCGATGGCTATCCCTCGCCGCTCGACGACGAGTCCTGGCTTGACGCTCGGGAGGCAGCCGCCGACCGCGTCCGCTCCTATCGCGGCAGACGCCGCACTTTCTCCAGTCGAGATTATGTCAACCTATCCCTTTATCAGAAGTGGCGCATCCGTAGACTCGGCGCTCGCCTCGGTGCATCGATCGAGAGCGGGTTCGTCGTCTCCTCCTGGAACGACTGGGTTCGGAGGCAGAGGCCCCAGGCCGCTCTGGTCGGCGTGCAGGTGGACACTATCGAGCCATGGTGTGCAGACGGTCATTGGACCGTCGGCGACGGCCCTGCCGCCCGCCGCCTGCAGGCGGCCCGGAGAAAACTGCTCGGCGAACTCCGGTCAGCCGCCATCGATAACGCTGGCTCAACCGCCCGCAGCACGGGAAAAGTGGATGCCGCCGCCATCCCATGGCGTGATCATGCAGACAATCTCGTAACCCTGGTCGATGGGCTGGCTGCCGCAGCGGACCGCATCAGCGCTACCTACTTCCGCAACCATCCAGTAGTCTTCGACGAGTTCGCGCGGGAACTCGAGGGGCACCGGTCCGCACTGCGCGAACTCATCGAACTCTCCAGCGCTCAGAGTGATCGGGAAGGCTCGACCTTGGCCTCGCTCGGCTCAGAGTCGGGTCCGCATGACGGCGGGGTAGCGGGCAACGTCGATCAGGCGGATGATCTTCGACAGGCACAAGAGCGCGTAGCTCGGACCGCCGCCCATTTCATCAAGGAAGTCGTGCGCGAAGCGCGCCTCGATACCTTCGCCTCGATCGGTGACAGCTACGCCGCCAGGAGCCTGATCGACGAGCAACTGGAAAGTCTGTTCCCCTAGCACCTCTGGTGCTGGCGAAATGGCCAAGACTGATAGAGACTGAGCAACGATCCCAGCTCGCCGCCGCAGTCTCTTAGCCAGTTCTCTTTAGCCGGATGCTTGCGAGACTAACATTGCTTTCACTGGTGGAAACCTGGGACGCAAGTCGGGTGGGATGAGTGAAAGGCCCGGTAGCGTTGGGACGTATAGACGATCTGAAGAGGTTCTACGAAATCCTCTCTGGCTTAGAGCGCAAGACCAACGGCCCCCGAGCCCTGGCCCACTGTTCCGGATCCATGAATTGGCCGAACCGAGGCGTCTATTTCTTCCGAGAAGTTGGAGAGGACCGCGCAGATACGGGCCCTGGCCCACGCATCGTGCGCGTTGGCACCCACGCCATTCGAGCTGGAACGGATCGCAAGCTCTGGAAGCGGCTGAGGCAACATCGAGGGCCCGCCCGCCGTCCCGGCGGCGACCACCGAAATTCAATCTTTCGGGGGCATGTAGGAGCAGCATTGATCGGACGCGACGACTTGAAATGCCCGTCGTGGAGGTGGCGCGGTTCGCAGCCGCCTTCGGTCCTTGCTGCGGAAGCACCTCTGGAGCGAGAGGTCAGCGCCGTGATAGGTGCAATGCCGTTCCTGTGGCTCGAGGTGCCGGACGAACCGGGGCCTGAAAGCCTGAGAGCGTACTTCGAACGCAACGCCATCGCCCTACTGAGTAATTTCGGCAAACCTCGATTGGACCCGCCTTCCCCCACATGGCTCGGTGGTTGGAGCGACCGTGAACGCGTGAGGGAATCTGGTTTGTGGAACTCCAACCATGTGGATGAGCAATATCAGCCGGAATTCCTTGAGGAACTGGACGCCGCCGTGGATGCGTTGGAGGGAGATTAGTCAAGTTCAAATCCGGCCGGACCCGCGGCGGAGGGGCGATGCCAGCACGCTCCGAGAAGGGAGCGGCTAGCCAGTAAGGAGCCCCCGTTGCTCGGCGTCCAGCGTGCCCATGTGAGCCTAGCTGATCACCAAGTGCGTGGGCGCCTCACACCGACCCAGCATCTCTTGAAGTGCCTGCGCCTCCGCTGAGGTCACCGTCAGACCCCACGCTCCCTTGATTCGGATCCAGTCCTGCGCGTATTCACACCAGTAGGCTTCGTTGGTCGGTCGCCACTCTTCCGGGCCTCTTGCGCCCTTTGACCGGTTGGCTCTCGCCGTAACCGCGATCAGGTGGTCCGCGTCGTCCAGGCTGTTGTAATAGGCGCGCTTGCGCTCGTCGGACCACGCCCATCCACCGGATTTGTGCGCGTTAGCCAGTGGCACGAGGTGATCGATGTCCAAGACACCGGGCTCAAGGACGGTCGTTCCCGTGAACGCTCCGAACCACTCGCCGGCTACAACTCTGCATTGACGGTCGGTTTTGTATGTGACCGGCACCAGACTCTCGGATATCAGAACCTCTTGGCGCGTGTCCTGGCAGTCGCCGTCGGCATCCCTCCAACGCCCCCATTCGTCCCGATCGTAGGCTGCCAGGTCTGCCGGCACCTCGCGTCTTGCGACCGTCAAATCGAGGATGGCCGGGGGCTTTGGTGCCGGAGGAGCGGCGTCGGTCGTGCCGATAGCCCAGGCGAAGACGGAGCGCACGTCGTCCCGGTGGTCGTTTTGGCAGGCGGCTTCCGCCCGGTCGCCGAAGGTGTTCTGATAGATGGCGACGTTGCCCTGGTTGCCGAGATGTCCCTCGACGATGTCGTTCAGCTCGACGCAGGTGGTAGGCCAGTCAAGCTCCAAGTCGGCGGATTCCGCTTGACCGGCGTCTGTCGCGATGGCCCAGCCGAACACGGCTATGACGTCGTTGCGGTGGTCGTTCTGACAAGCTACTTCTGCCTGATCGCCGAAGGTATTTTGGTAGATGCCAACGTTGTGAGGGTTGCTGAGGTGCTCTTCGACGATGTCGTTGAGATCGACGCAGGTCATGGGCCACTCGTCGCTGCCGTGGTCTTCGTGGGCCGCGGCCGTGCTGACGACAACCGTAAGGGCACCCGCGATCACGATCGCGGCAATAAGTCGCTTGATGCTGCGCGGACCTATGTTCTCAGTCTCCTGTGGTGAGCGTGTCCGTCAAACGCGGACAGCATAAGCCAGAATTCGCACTAGGGTCCTTACCACGCTCCAACTTCCCAATGCCTCAATGGTCACCCAGCTGATCGCCAACGATTTCTATGAAAATCGCCTTGACGTCTCCGCGAGGGGTGGTGTGCCTTGCAACCCACAGTCGCGATTGCTCGAGGTCGAATGAGTCTGGGCGCTGCGGCGTTCTGGAGCACCCAATCGGACTGTCCGCTTATTCGTGACGTTCATGGCCGCTATGAACCGAGCACGGAATGTGACGCGCCTATCGCGCTCCGGAGTCAAGCTCTACGAGACCTTGCCCGAACGGTTCGAGCCGGGAGTCGTGGCGGCCATGGCTGTCGCTGAACCCCGCAAATGGCTATCAGGTTGTGGCGTAAGTCAGCGTCACGGGCCGGTCTCGGATGCCTCAAGCAGGATTGCGATCAGTCTTTCTTCCGACAAGGGCCCCGTGAGCACGGTGATCGATCACGGCGTTGGCGACGCTCCAGCCCTACGGGCCGACCTGAGGACTCGTGACGCGGCCGGACGCCCGCGCTTCCAGATGCTCCGTGGCCCCAATGTCGACCCCATGTGGGTGAGGATGCTTGCCGGTCAGGGTGGGCCAGAGTCGACCGTATCGATGAAGTCCCGGTCGCGGTCGACGTCCATGTTCGCCGAGTTACGGAGAACCTGCGACTATCGGATCCGCAAGGCAGGGCACTCCGAGCTTCCAA
>JAPOVO010000264.1 GCA_026708165.1 Chloroflexota bacterium
ACAACCCCCCCCTACCCCTCGTGTGGGGGCGCGGACTCGGCGCCGGGCCGGTCTTCCACAACGCGGTGGGCCATCGGGAAGGCGGCTGGGACCATGAGATGTTCCAGGCTTGGGTCGCCGACGCGATCGAGTGGGCAGCAGGCGAAGGCGAAGCCGCCGCCGC
The DNA here is from genome assembly GCA_026708165.1 of Chloroflexota bacterium. GTDB lineage: Bacteria > Chloroflexota > UBA11872 > UBA11872 > VXNJ01 > JAPOVO01. The sequence continues at coordinate 164 of JAPOVO010000264.1, forward strand.
GCCGAACTGGGGGGACGTGCTTCCGTAGGGCTGCGCCAACTTGCCAGCCGAAGATCCTTCCCTGCCAGTAGGCCTGCCTACATCAAGGAACCCGAGCGTCACCGCCCCCCTTTCAGCACCGCTACCCTGCTACCAACACAACGAGTCAGCCCATAGGAGCGTCCATGGCCCCATTTAAGCGTCCCGCCGTACAGATCAGACAAGGCTCTCTCACTCTCTACCTAACTTACGTCACGCCACAAGATCTCTTTTCGGGAGATTTCTACACTGTGAGTGAGCTGGAACCCAAGTCCGACGAGCCCGGTTACCAGCGGATCCTGAACAAGACGCGAGCCCGCCGACTAGCGAAGCACCTAATAGAAGCGCACCCTGCAGGTTACGCCCATCTTCCGACCACAGTTTTCTTAGCCACCGACAGTTCCGTCAACTTCTGTAGTTCCTCCAACGTCCTTGAGTTCGACACCGACGAAGTCGGTCCCTTCAGCGTCGTCGACGGCCAACACAGGATCGACGGCCTAAGGAGAGCCTGCAAAGACCGACTTGACCTTCTGGACTTCCGCCTTCCCGTCACCTTGGCTACCGACCTAGATGCGGTGCACCAGATGTACCACTTCTTCATCGTCAACACGACCCAGGTGCCTGTCGACCCCTCACTGCGACAACAGATTACGCGGCGCTTTACTGACATGCGCGACGTCGAGAAGCTCCCCTACCTGCCCTACTGGCTGGAACGTGAGACCGCTGCAGGGAAAGACGCCCGGGCACTCAGGATCGCCGAGTCTCTGAATGAGGCTACGGGTTCTCCGCTACGCGATCGAATCCAAATGGCCAACGATCCCGTCGGCAGGAACAAGATCAAACAGGCATCCATAGTCAATCTCTTCAAGAAGGAACTCCTAACTCCCGCCAATCCCATCGCCGTCCAAGAAACCGACGTAGAGAGGCAATCAAAAATCACCCTCAACTTCTTCAAGGCTGTCGATCGACTCCTGGTCGACGGGCGCGATCGCGCCAAGACGGTCGTCTACAAGAGCAACGGGTTGTTTTTCTGCCTCGGTGTATCAAAGTGGATCTTCAGCGCGATCTATAGCAGCACACGCGACTTTACGGTCGAATCCATCTCTCAACTTCTTCAGAAGGGCTTTGAAGAACTGGACGACGAGCATCGTGTGGTCGCAAGTCCGGACTGGTGGATGCCGGGTCCCCGTGGCGCCAGTGGACTGAACCGAAGCACCGCCCGCGCCTACGTCGACAGCTTCCAGCGCGCCCTAGCCCGCGCGAATCAATCTGATGAGATTCAACTGTGAAGCTAGCTGCGTTGTTCTCACGGACAAGCGGCAGAGTGCCGTTCCACCGCTCGGAACTCGTGAGGGCTCCTCTACAACCTGGATGCTATGCGCTGGCCGGTGTTGAGGACGACGTAGTCTACGTCGGCCAAACTGAGAACCTACAACGTCGCATGGAACAACACCTCGACGACCGGCGCATGAACGCCCAAACCCCGTTCGGCCTCCCGGTCTGGTTCTACTACATGCTTCTTCCTGACGAGCACCTTGTTCAGTGCGAGACACAACTTCTGGTCAGGTTCAAGGCGATCGAGGGGCGTCTCCCTTCTTTGAACCGGGCGGGCCCTTAGACCTGCCGGATCGGAGCGATCTCGGGCAGGGAAGCCTACCGATAGCGTTCTTGCCAAGAAACAGTCCGCCCCTCTGACCAAGAACTGGCCCGCACCGAGCACGCTCTGGCCATGGAGGGCTCGACGCTGAAGTCCGGGATGCGGGTCGCGCCTGACCCTCCAGGGACGCAAGCAAGACGTGGCTAGATTGACGTCCGCAGACAGCCAAGCTCGGCCGCGACAGGCGTGGGATCGACCCGTACTCCTCGGACCGAGAGCGGCCGGTCTTCAAGCTGGCGAAGGTGCTCCACTGCTTTGGAGTTCTTTGTGTTCGTCGATGCCTATCTGATAGATTCAGTCTCCCAAACGGAGGTCCCCGACAGGCCGGTTTCGCGGCCTCCGACACTCTTCACGCCGACCGTCAGGTCCAGCATTGGATGACAACCGAATGATTGACAAAGAAACCGGCATGAGCACCAAGGAGCGGCTGGGCGAGGAGATCGCCACGCTCGCAGCGCGGATCGACGCGGCGACTTACGAACTGCTTGTTCTGATTCGCAAGTTCGACGAAGAGGAGGGCTGGAACTGCGGCTTCCTCACTTGTGCGCAATGGCTCACCTGGCGAATAGGCCTTGCACCCGGCGCGGCCCGCGAGAAGGTGCGGGTCGCCCGGGCCCTGGGCGAACTGCCCCTGATGAGCGAGGCGATGAAACGAGGCCAACTCTCCTACTCCAAGGTGAGGGCGCTGACCCGCATCGCTCGGCCCGAAACGGAGAAGGACCTCGTCGAACTCGGGAAGGCCGGAACCGCGGCGCACATCGAACGCGTCGTCCGATCCTGGCGCAGAATCGATCGTTCGGTCGAGGCCGCCGACGACGAACTACGCGACGCATCGAGCCAGGTAACGACCCACATCGACGAGAATGGCATGTTCGTGATCCGCGGACGTCTGGCGCCGGAAGCGGGCGAAGTGCTGATGAAGGCACTCAAGGCGGCGGGCGAAAAGCTCTACGCTGAACAGCAGGAAGACCGGCCGCCCGCCGGCAAGCTGCGGGCCGACGCGCTGGCGCTCGTCGCCGAGAGTGCGCTCAAGGGCGGTCTCGATCCGGGGTCGAGCGGCGACCGCTACCAGGTCGTCGTTCATGTCAGCGAGGAACTGAGCATTGTTGAGACGGCGCCCGGCGTTGGATGCACGTCATGTGTTTCCACGGGAACGCCGACGGCACACGTTCCCGCGGGAACGCCGCCAGCACACCGGCCGGAAGACGGTGCGGCAACGGCTGAAGCCGAACACGTTTCCGCGGAAACGCCAACGAGTCTCCAACCGGGAAGCGACCAGTCTCCACCGCGCGGCGCCTGGCTCGGCGACTCCCACATCCCTGTTTCCGCGGAAACGGCCCGGCGTGTTGCCTGCGACGCCGGCAAAGTCCGGATCACGCACCGGGCGGGCCAGATTCTGAGCGTCGGCCGCAAGACGCGCACGATTCCACCTCCGATCCGGCGCGCCCTGGAGTTCCGCGACCAAGGCTGTCGCTTCCCCGGCTGCACCTCGAAGCACTGCGATGCCCACCACATCGTCCATTGGGCCGACGGGGGCGAAACGAAGCTCTCGAATCTCGTGCTCCTCTGCCGGCGGCACCACCGACTGCTCCATGAGGGCGGCTTCAGTGTGCGGATGAGCGAGGACGGCTCCGTACAGTTCTTCCATCGCCGGGGACGGCCGCTGGAACAGAGTCCGGCACCTCCACCGGTCGGCGTCCACGCCGCACGGGAGTTGGTCGAGCACCTGGAGAACGCAGGTATCCTGATCACGGGCAACGAGTCGCTGCCGACCTGGGACGGCCGGCCGCTCGACTTGCCCTACGTCATGGAGTGCCTGTGGCGGCCGCCACCGCACCTCGAAGCGGCGGTAGCCTGCGAACGAAACGCAGTCCGCGCTGCGTAGGGGCCAACGTTCCGGAACTGCGACATGAACAGGATGACCGACCAGAGGTACCTGCTCGAGGACCAGTACCGCGACCCCAGCAATCTGCAAGATCGCGTCCGGTTGCACGCCCGCTTCAGCGTCAATCCGCGAGGCTGGTTGCCATGGGTCTTCGATCGGTTCGCTTTCGGGAAGGAAGCCCGTCTGTTGGACCTGGGTTGCGGAACAGGAGACCTCTGGCGTGTCAATCGAGCGCGGATCCCGTCGGGGTGGGAGATCACCCTGGCTGATCTTTCTCCTGGCATGCTCGACGCCGCCGCCACACGGCTTGGCAAGGAACGGTTCTCCTATCGCGTCGCCGATGCCCAGGATCTGCCCTTCGACAACGATCGGTTCGACGGAGTGATAGCAAACCACATGCTCTACCATGTACCCGATCGGGCGCAGGCGTTGGGCGAATTGCGTCGCGTACTCAGAGCTGACGGGCGCCTGTACGCTGCGACCAATGGACCCACGGACGGGATCGGCCTGGGTGCATGGGTACGGCAAGCGTTGCATCAGGAAGATCAGCGCCTGCAGGAGACCACGATTGACCTCTTCAGCCTTGAGACCGGTTGGACCCAACTGAAGAGAGTGTTCGCCTCCGTCGTAACTCACCGTTACGAGGACGCCTTCGAGATCACCGAGGTCGAACCCCTGATCGCTTACGTGCGCTCGACCGGAGGCACCCTGGCGAGTCCCGACGAACTGGACGAGCTACGAGACGCGGCGACCATGGAGATAGAACGCCATGGCTGTTTGCGTCTGGCCAAGAACGCCGGAATGTTCGAGGCAAGTGGGCGGGCCAAGCAGTGACAAAGACCGGATTGGGAGCCAGCTTCCGCTTCCATCTCGTCTCCTCCATCCGCGTCGCCCTCGGCCTCGCGACGTTCCAGCTGGTGCTTCTCCTGGTTCTGCTGGCGTTTCAGCCACCGGCAGCGCGGGAGCTTCTGCTCAAGGGTCTGGCCGCGGGCATCGCGACGCCCGAGGCGTTCTCCGCGGCCAGGCTCGGATTCGCGGTCTGGGCGATCGTTGCCAGCGCCGCGGCGTCACGGCGTCTCACGCCAGCCCAGCGCGGTTGGCAACTTCATCTGCCCGTCGGTCTCCGGACCCGCTGGGCCGCCGGCGTTCTAGGAGTCGCGTCGACCCTCGCGCACCTTGCCGGTCTGTGGATCCTCCTCTGGATCGGAGGCAGCGCGCTCGGTGAGCCGGCCTCGCCCCGAGCCCTGGTAGCCCTGCCGCTCGTAGCACTGGCGGCCGCCGGCACCTGGACGCCGGCGCCGAGGCGGGTTCGCGCCTGCGCCGCCGTAGCCATACCGCTGGCGGCGAGCGCCTCGTTTCCAGGTCTGGCCGCCGCCGTGGCCCTTCTCGCCCTCGCCTACTTCCAGGCCGGCCGCTGGTCAACCCGTTCCACGCGCGTCCCGTCGGTTCCGTCCTCCCTTCGGGCCTTCGGGCGGCGTCTGCCGACCGGCCAGCTCGTCTTCTCCCTGCGAGCTCTCGGACTGTGGATCATGCTGGCGCACCTTCCCGCCGTCCTGTGCGCAGCACCAACCGGCCTAGCCATTCACAACAACGAGTTCACAGCCGATCAGACCGAACTCGTCTTGCGCCTCGGCGCCTCGCTGGGCGTGACCGCGACGCTTCTCGCCATCGCGACGCTGCTGAGCGCGCGCCGGCCGCCCTGGGCCTGGTCCCGCTCGCTCCCCTGGTCCGCGCGACAGCGGGTCGCGGCGGACGCTGTCCTGATGCTGCTGATTGCCAGCCCCCTGTTGATCCCGCTTCTCTACCTGCCCGCCTCCAGCGGCCTGTCCGTCCTCGCGCTCCTCGTCTTTCTGGCGGTCCGGCTGCCGGGACGGATGCGGAACTCGCTCCGGGGACTCACGCGACTCGGAGCGTGGACCTACATCGAGGCCCTCTTGGCCGCCCTCCTCACGAGTCTGCAGCCCCTGACCGCGCTCGTCCTGGGACTTGCCTCGCCGCTCGTCCTGGAAGCGTCCGCCAGACGCGAGCGGTCGCTCAAGGTGGGGCTCTACCTGGAACGTCGATTCGAAGCTGCCCGTGAGGCGCAGTCATGATGCGAAGCCTCCGAATGGAAGGCGTCGGCTTCGCCTACGACGATCGAGCCCGGATCTTCAGCGATCTCAACCTGGAGATCGCGAGCGGAGTCACCCTGCTCTCCGGTGAGAACGGCGCCGGCAAGACGACGTTGCTGAAACTCGCGGCCGGGGTGGAGAAACCGGACGCCGGGAGAGTCCTCGTGAACGGTTCCGATCTGTGGCGTCGGGAAGTCGCATCCCGCTCCGACCTCGCGTTCGTTCCCCAGGAACCCGACGTGACGCCGTTCGCAACGATCCGCGAGGTTCTGCGCCTGGTCTGCCGCCTGAGATCGCAGTCGGCGGAGCAGGTCGACCAGGTCCTGGCCGAAACGGATCTCGGGGACTCCGCCGACCTCTCCATTCGCGAGCTGTCCCGAGGCCAGCGCCGTCGGGTTCTCCTGGCCGCCGCCTGGATCGGAACACCGCGAACGGCGATCCTGGACGAACCGCTCGACGCGATGGACGAACACTGGAGAAGCCGCATCCACCGGTGGCTCGAAGCGCTCCGGGAGGCCGGCGGCCTGGCGCTCGTCGCAACCCACGAAGCCGGATCGCTGGCGGAACTCGCCGACCGCTTTCTCGTTCTGCGTGACGGCAAGATCCGGGAACTCGATTCTCTACCACGAGACACAACCGGGAGATCCCATGAAGAAACCACCTGAAGGCTGGCCGAGAATCTCACCCTCCCTCTTCTACGACGACGCGGCACCCGCGATCGACTGGTTGGTCCGCGCCTTCGGCTTCGAGGTCCAGGAGCGGGTCGAGGACGACCACGGGCGCATCGTCCATTCGCAGCTCGTCCTGGACGGCGGCCTCATCATGATCGGACAGACCGGTCTGCAGCCGGACCGGGAGTTCCAGAAGTCTCCGCAGGCGGTCGGCGGTGCGAACACGCAGTCCCTGGCCGTGTACGTCGACGACGCCGACGCGCACTGCGAG
>JAPOVO010000299.1 GCA_026708165.1 Chloroflexota bacterium
GACGTTCTTTCGCGGGAATGACGGAAGAGGGCGTGGGAATGACGGTTGGGCGTGTCGGATGATGGTCTCCGTCTTTTGCCGGTCGAACCACAGCCGAGCGCGGCTAGTCCCAAAATCCCGACCGGAAGTCGGGGACCTTTACCGGTTCGCCGCCGAGGGCTATCGACTTCTGCGACATCAGGCCGGGCATGGTGAAGTCGAGCGCACGATAGACATCGATCCGCGGGTCTGTGTTGTTTCGAATCGCGTCGATGATGTCGTTGGCGATGAAATAGTCGGTCCCGCCATGTCCGGCCGCGATGGCTTCGGGAGGCGGATTCCTCCACATCTCGGGCAGAAACTCGTTTTCCAGGTCCTCCAGCGGACGCCACTCGTAAGGATCGGTATCGATGGTCTCGCGCGAAGTAGAGCCGCTACCGAATCGATCTAGCCAGACCTTGGGCACGTCTCCAAGTCCGCGCGCTCCTTCGAAACATCCTTTCGTGCCTTGCAGCGCATAGTAGGCCATGGTGTGAGGGCGGTTCGAGAGCATGTCCACGCGGATCTCAATCAGAGCTCCGGAGGTGGTCTTACAGAGCATGGTCGTGCTGTCTTCCGCCTCATGCTGCGGCGCCGTGTGACGCCCGGTTCCGAGGCAAACGACAGTGTCGACCTGCTCATCAAACCATTCCAGCGGCGGCCCCAGGCTGTGCGTTCCGTAGGAGCAACCGTTTACGCCAACTTGCCACCTGCTCCGCCAGGTGGGAGACCCGTCGGCGTTGTAATGCAGGTCCTTGATGTCGTGCACGTACTGACCTTCGGCGTAGTAGATGTCGCCGAACAGACCGGCTTCGACCATGCTCTTGATGAGAACGTTGTGTCTCATGTAGGTGAAGTTTTCAGACATCATGTATTTGAGGCCGAGCGGCCTGGCTTTCTCGACCGCGGCGACCAGCTCCTGGCACTGCTCGACCGAGATGGCGGCAGTGACCTCGCTCATCACGTGCTTGCCGGCGGCGAGTGCCTCTACCGATTGGGGCACGTGGAACTGCATGGGCGATGCCACGACCACGAGGTCGACGTCGCTCTGGAGCATTTCGTCGTATTCAACAAAGGAGTTTGGAATTTCGAACCGGCCTGCCTGAGAGGCCAGGAAGTCCGCGTTGATGTCGCAAATCGCGGTCACGTCCACGCCGTCGATGGCGCGAAACCCGTCGACGAAGGATGGTCCCCGCCTTGCTCCCACGAGTCCGACGTTGATCCTGTCGCTCAACTGCATACCCCCTCGAACATGGATGCCGCATCGAGTGAAACACTAATGACGGAGTTAGTAAAGGCGGTAATGGGCAAGGCGGCGCCGGCCACTCATGGCGGACTAGCCCTTGACGCCGGTCAGCGCGATTCCTCTCACTATATGGCGCTGGAATATCAGGAAGAAGATGACGATCGGCGTCAGGCCGAGGACGGATGCCGCCAGCATCCGCGACGGATGCGGCCCCTGAGCGGCCGTCACTTTTCTCATCACCAGGGGAAGCGTGTAGAGGTTCTGGTTGTCGACCATCACCAGGGGCCACAGGAACTCATTGAAGGACCCCAGGAACTGCAATATGGCGATGGCGGCAAGCACGGACCTTGAGAGCGGCAGGATGATGTACCAGAAGACGCGCCAATCGCCCGCGCCATCGACCGTGGCGGAGTCGATGAGTTCGTTGGGGACGGAGTGCAGGAATTGCCGCGTGATGAGGATTCCGAAGGCCGTAAAGACATGCGGCAGGATCAAGGCCATGTAGGTGTCCTTGATGTTCAGGAACACGGCGTACACGACGTAGGACGGGATGAAAATCGCGAAGAACGGGACCATCAACGTGCTGAGGATGAATATGAACAGCAGGTTCTTGCCCCAGAACTGTTTTTTCGCGAAGAGGAATCCCGCCATCGCGCTGGTCACCACGGATGCCAAGACGCCGATGCCGGAAACGAAGACGCTGTTGGCGTATCCCCGCACGAGCGCGAAGTGCTCGAGCGCGTACTCGTACCCCTCCAAATAGAACTCGGAGGGGAACCAAGTGATTGTGAGACTGTGGATTTCGGTGGGAGTCTTGAAGGAGGAGAGATACATCCAAATGAACGGTAACGCCGCCGCAATGGACACGGGGAGAAACACGATGACAAGCGCCCAGGCGGCGATATCGCGGCGCAGCCTGCTGCGGACCGTGGATAACGAGCTGGTCGCGACAGCCGGCGCTGAAGCCGACTGTCTAGTACCTAGTATTCCCATTTAGGTCGTCGCTGCTCCTGACATCCCATATCTGTTGATTGAATACAGTCTTGAGCCGCCGGTCGGAAATGTGGCGTAATCATAGGGCATCGGGCCCCTACCGGATTAGCCCTTGACGCCGGTTAGCGAGATTCCTCTCACTATGTGCCGCTGGAATATCAGGAAGAAAATGAGTATCGGCGTCAGGCTGAGGACAGCCCCCGCCAGCAGTCGTGACGGATCAGGCCCCTGAGCCGCGAAGGCTTTCCGCAGCGCAAGGGGAAGAGTGTAGAGGTCCCGGCTGTCAATCATCACCAAGGGCCACAAGAACTCGTTGAAAGCGCCCAGGAACTGCAGGATCGCGATGGCGGCGAGCACGGATTTAGAGAGAGGCAGAATGATATGCCAAAAGACTCGCCAATCGCCGGCGCCGTCCACGGTCGCGGAGTCAATCATTTCTCCGGGGATCGAGTGCAGGAATTGGCGCGTAATCAGGATTCCGAACGCAGTGAAGATATTCGGGAGGATCAAAGCGAAATACGTGTTCTTGAGGTTGAGGAACACGGCGTACACGACAAACGACGGTATGAAGATAGCGAAAAACGGGACCATCAACGTACTCAGGACAAATACGAACAGCACGTTCTTGCCCCAAAACTGCTTCTTGGCGAAGAGGAATCCCGCCATCGCGCTCGTCATCACGGATGCGGACACGCTGATCGCGGAAACGAAAATGCTGTTGGAGTAAGCGCGCACGAGCTGGAAATGCTCTATCGCGTACTCATATCCACCAAGATAGAACTTGGATGGGAACCACGTGATGGTGACACTGTATATCTCACTGGCCTGCTTGAACGAGGAGAGATACATCCAGAAAAATGGCAACGCCGCCGCGAATGACACCGGCAGAAACACGACGACGAGCGCCCAGGCGGCGATGTCCCGGCGCAGCTTGCTGCGGGTCGTGGAAAGCGTGATAGTTGCGACGGTGGTCGCTGGGTCTGCCGATTTTGTGCCTAGAAGTCCCATTCGGTCGCCGCTGCTCCCGCAATCACGTATTGCTTAGTCGACTAAAGCCGCGCGTTGGACCGCGCCGACCACGGTCCCGACCTCAGGCCTTCATTCCGGTCAGAGAGATGCCCTTGACGATCTGACGCTGGAATATCAGGAAGAAGATGACGATCGGAGTTACCGCCACGACGCCCGCGGCAAGAATCCGGTTGGACCCGGCCATGGCGCTCCCCTGTCCGTAAACACGGCGAAGGACCACGGGCAGCGTGTAAAGCTCTGCTCTGTCGGTCATCACCAGCGGCCAGAGGAACTCGTTGAACACACCCAAAAACTGGATGATGGCAATCGCCGCGAGTATGGACCTCGAAAGCGGAAGGATGATGTGCCAAAGCACACGCCAGTCGCCGGCTCCGTCGACAGTCGCGGAGTCGATGAGCTCGTTAGGAATGGAGTGCAGGAACTGGCGGGTTATCAATATGCCGAAGGCGGTGAACATGTGCGGGAGGATCAGCGCTATGTAGGTGTCCTTGAGGTTCAGAAACTTGGAGTAGACGACGAATGACGGAATGAAGATCGCGAAGAACGGCACCATGAGCGTGCTGAGGACGAAGATGAAGAGCGGAGTTTTGCCCCAGAAGTCCTTCTTGGCGAAGAGGTAACCCGCCAGCACGCTCGTAAAGACCGAGAGCGTTACGGAAGCACCCGACACGAGAATGCTGTTGGCATAGCCTCGAACGAGCGCGGTTTCCTCCCAAACGTAGATGTATCCATCGTAATAGAACGTCGAAGGAAACCAGACCAGCGTGGGGCTGAATATCTCCATGTCGGTCTTGAAAGAGGAGATGTAAATCCAGATGAAGGGAAGTCCGGCCATGATGGCCAGAGGGACAAGCGCAATGATGATGATCGTGCTGGCGAGGTTGGCGCGCGTCCTGGAGCCGAACGTCGAAAGAGACGTCTGCCTGCCTATTACCGCCGCGTCGAGGGTGTCGGCGGGGTCGCCTAGTACTCCCATCTCGTCCTGGCAATCGCAAGCTGGGAAACCGACAGGATTAGCAGGATCAGGAACATTACCATCGCCATGGCGGAAGCGTAGCCGAAGCGGAACTGATCGAAGGCCTGCCTGTATAGATATAGCGAGAATACATTCGTCGCGTCGCCTGGTCCGCCGCGGGTCATAACAAAGAACGGGTCGAATATCTGCAAGGCGCCGATGAAGCTGGTGATCGAGAGCGCGAGCATGATCGGGCGAATCAGCGGCCAGGTGATGTGGCGAAACTGACGCACGGCGCCGGCGCCGTCGATTCGGGCGGCTTCATAGAGTGTCAGCGGAATCTCGTTGATTCCCACCAGGAAGATCAGCGCTCCGAAACCGAGGAACTTCCACCCAGTCATCCCCATGATGCCGAGGAGCGCGGTGTCCTTGGACCCCAATGGATTGACGAAGCTGGTGTCTATCCCGAGCGCGCCAAAGATATCGTTCAACATGCCAGGCAACCCGGCCTGGGTATTGAAGAGATAGCCGAACATCAGCACAGCGATCAGCCAGGGCGTGACCACGGGAAGGAAGAAGAGGGTCAAGTAGACCTTCTGGGGAAGCGTCCGCATGTTGGCGAGAATCGCACCGAGGATGAGCTGGGCCGACAAGGCGATGGGTACGTAGGCACCTACGAAGATCGCCGACACCTTGAGCGCATTCTTGAATGTGCGGTCGTCGGCCATTGCGACGTAGTTGTCGAATCCGACGGGCACGACGGTGGAGAGCAAGTCCCAGTTGAGGAAGCCGATCACCAGCGCCGCGATGAAGGGCGCGGTGAAGAAGAGCATGTAATAGATGAGCAGCGCCAGAGCCACGACGAGCACAAAGCTGCTCGGCCGCCTCCAACGCGGGCGCGGCGCACGAGCTACCGTTGCCATTGTCGTTTCGCTCTCTTCCGGCTAATCAACCGATTTAACGCATCCCTCAAAACTAGCTATAAAACTACCGAATGGAGGGGCCGTCTAAAGACAGCCCCTCCATCCGTCTCAGGTCAATGCCTGATTGCGACTTGGACTAGCCGCCGGCCTTGAGGCGGGCAAGAGCCTCGTCGTTGATGGTGCTCAGGTCCTTCTGGATTCGGCCGATGCCTTCCTGAAGGTCGAGACCATCGAACGCAACCTCGTCGATCATCTTGCCGACGTGGTCGCCCTCGATCTGGGCGACGCGGTGAGGCACGTACTCGACGTAGGGCCAGATCTTGGTCGGTACGATCGGCGAGCCGTAGCGGCCCCACTTGCTGGAGCGGTATGCGTCGTTTTCGTACACGGCCTTCACTGAGTGACTACCGGAGTAGAAGTTACCGAAGCTGGCAAGGTTTTCCGGCTGCCAGATGTGAACCATGAAGTCGAACGCCGCGTCCTTCTTCTCGTCCGTGACGAACTTCGGAACCGTGAGGCTTCCGATAGCCGCGTTCATGTACACGAGATCCTGGGCGGCTCCGAACCTCGGCATTACGAACGGACGAACCGTCAGGTCGGGAGCGACGCCGCCGTAGTAGGAAACCGTCCAGATGCCGACGTTGTGCATGACGGACCGCTGCTTGACCAAAGGCGGCCAGCCGTCGGTCTGCACGTCGCGGGTGATGCTCTCGCCGTACCAATCGGCGATGAACTGGAAGCCCTCAGTGACTTCTGGAATGTTCCAGTCGAACCTCTCCTCGGCCTTGTTGTACCACTGGCCGCCGAGCTGGCGGGCCATGGCGGGGCCCCAGAAGCCCATCATCGAGCCGGGCGAGTAGGTGCCGGCGCGAACGAGCTTGTCGCCGTCATAGATGCGAAGCTGCTGGTCGACTTCGGCGAACTGCTCCCAGCTCGTGAACTGCGAGTTGTCGGTAATCCCTTCGAGGTCGACGCCGGCCTCGGCCGCGGCGTTGACGTCGGCGGTGACAAACGGGCCCTCGCATCCGCAGATCAGCGGAACGACGTAACGCTCACCGTCCTTCGACCAGACGGAATCGAGCGTGCTCGGGAAGAAGATGCCGTTCATCTCCGACCTTGACCGCAGCTCCGGCGTAAACGGATGCAGGACCTTGGTCACATCGATCGGGTTCCACCACTGGGTGTAGGTGTAGACGATCTCGCCAGACGTTCCGGCGCTGACGGCCGGGTAGAACTTGGAGAGCAGGTCGCCATAGCCGATCGGCACCAACTCGACGGTGTAGTTCGGGTTGGCGGCCTGGAAGGTGTCGATCGCTCCCTGCATGGAGTTGAGACCGTCCTGCCATTCCTGCATCCAGAACTGGAGCTTGGCTTCCTTGGGCTTCGCCATGGCCTCGACGACCTTGGTGACGACCTTCTCGACGACCTTTTCCTCGACCTGGTCGACGACCTTCTCGACCTCAACCTCTTGAGTTACGACCTTTTCGACCCCCCGTACCACTACCGCCCTGCGTCCTTGGAGGGAGGTAATCCGGCCAACTCAAGATGTTGCCC
>JAPOVO010000369.1 GCA_026708165.1 Chloroflexota bacterium
GAGGGCGGGACGCTTCGAGGATCAATGAAGGACTCGACGCGGGCCGGGCGCTGCTTGTTGAAAGCCTGAACGGGTAGGGAAGGCCGCGGTCGCGATTTCGATCTAGGTTGCCGATGCGATGACAACTCGGTCCGGGGCGGATGGAGCGCCCTCTCGGCCCGCCGCAAGGCGAACGACGGTCATCTATGTTGGATCTGTCGACGATCCCGATTCCGTCCTCCACCTGCTGGGGCAGTCTGGCGGCGGTGAAATACGTCTTGTAGTGGGCCGGATGGGTTCGCCGATGGCGACACCCGTGGACCTCAAACGGCTGGCGCGGCGGCTCCGGGACTATCCGGCGAACCTGGAGCTGGTGTCGCGTCATCGCAACGTACGCGCTCTGGCGCGGAGCCTGGGAGTAAAGGCAAGCTCATCGCTCGACGGCCGATCGGCAATTCGGCGTCTGGTCGAATATCCCGTGCGGGCCACGATGCGGACGTTCGGAATCGCGGGGGGCGACACCGCGCGGGATGCGCACTCGGAGCACTACGGAGTTTCGCTTCAGGAGGTCCTTGCAGGGCCGGTCCTTCTGGCTGGAATGGCTTGCGCGGCGATCTGGGCGCTGTTCTTTTATCTGCTGCCTACAACGACGGTCACTATCGCGCTCAGGACGATTGAAAGGAGCGTGGAATTCCGCGCGCTGGCCGATCCTTCCGTGCAGGTCGCAAACGCGGAATCGGGGGTCATTCCGGGCCGGATCGTCGAAGTCGAGATCGAAGGGTTTCGTTCGGTACCGGCGACCGGCAGCGAGCTGATCGCGGGAGCGAGATCCTCGGGCGTAGTCACGCTTCGCAATCTGACGGCGGGAACGGTTTTGATACCGAAGGACACCGTGGTGTCGACCAAGGACGGAGTGCGGTATTCGACAGCGGCGGACATAGAGCTGCCGGCGTCGTTGACCGACGGCGAGGAGGAGGACGAGCCGACAGGGTTGGAGGTCGCGGTGGCGGCGGTGGAAGCCGGGAGCGACGCAAACGTTCCGGAGGACTCGGTCGTGACGATCGAAGGGCCGCTTCGCCTTTCAGTGCGGGTGCTGTCTTCCCGTGCGATGGCCGGTCGCGCTGGGCGCGAGGTCTCGCGGGCAAGCGAACAGGACCGAATCGAGCTGCGACGGCTTTTGCTTGAAGAGCTGCTCGCGGAGGGCGTTTCAAGGCTGCAAGGCAGCGGCGCGGCGGGCGAACTGGTAAACGTCTGGCCCGTTGGAACGCTCAATCCGACCGTGATTGAATCGAGATTTTCGCCGTCAAACAGAGACGGCGATCTGGACGTCGGGCTCACGATGCGAATCAAGGTGTTGGCGACCGTCTTCAGCCAGTCTGACGTCGACCGGCTCGTCGACGCGGCGCTGGTAGCAGGGGCGTCCGAAGGGGCGGCGGACTTCGAAATCTTCCCGAATTCGGTCATCTACGATCAGCCGGTCGTCGATCGAGTCGGCGGAGGGAGGGTGGCGTTGGTGCTGACAGGCCGGGGCGTGATTGTCCATCTTGTAGACACGGAAGAGATCGAGCGAAACCTACTTGACATAAATGTCGAGCAAGCCGAGGCTTACCTGAATGGCGTCGATGCGGTCTCGGACTACGAGATCGACCGCTGGGGACCATTGACTGAACGAACCGCCCGCCTGCCGTTCCGCATCCAGGTAAAGATCGCGCAGGAGCTTGACCGGGCACAATGAAGGGGGCGATTACGGCGCTTGATTTTGGGGACCGCCGGATAGGAGTAGCCCGCTGCGACGCAACGCGCACGATCGTGACCCCAGTAACGGTGTTCAATCGCCGGGATCGCGAATACGACCGCTTGAAGCTGAACGAACTAGTCTCCGAACAGGATTCGGTGCTTCTTGTGGTGGGCCTGCCGTTGAACCTGGATGGGACGGAGGGGCCGCAGGCACGCAAGGTAAGGAAGGATGCCGCGCGGTTACTCGATGGAAGGCCCGAGCCGGTTATTTTCTATGATGAGAGACTTACCACGTTCCAGGCGGACGAACTTAGGGCGCGCGGTGATTTGAAGTCAGATGGTGACGCACTGGCGGCGGCGGTCTTGCTGGAGGACTACATGTTCTCGGAAGGCGCGCGCCGTTGAGGTTTAGCGAGCTCGCCACGCACATTTTGCTGATAGGCAGCGTGAGCGTAGTGGGCATCGTCTACGTGGTCTATTCGGCGTTCGCACAGGTTGCGTCGCCACCGGCGACGGTGGCGTTCTCGACGGTCCTCTTCAAGGTCGAACCCGGCGAGACGACGGCCGAGATAGCGAGCAATCTGACTGATAACGGGCTTGTTAGAAACGACCTCCTCTTCAGGCTGCTGGTGAGCCGCCGCGGTCTCGACGGCTCGTTGCAGGCCGGCGAATACCTGCTACGACCGAACATGGCCCTGGACGAAATAATCGACGAGCTGCTGAAAGGCCGCGTGATCAACGAGGTTGTGACGATCCTCGAAGGCTGGAGATCGGAAGAGATAGCCGAGGCTCTCGCCGCGCGTGGCCTGATCGATCCCGACGAGTTCTTGCGCATAGTGGCCAACGGACTGGCGGAGTTCGACTACGACTTCCTGCCCCCGCCGGGGAGCGACAGTACGCTGGAAGGGTTCTTGTTCCCCGACACCTACGAGGTCGGCCCCCAGACCACCGCCCGAGATTTTGTCGAGAGGATGCTCGACAGGTTCGATCAGGTTTACACGGCGCCGATGCGCGAGGCGGCGGTGCGACGTGGACTTTCGGCGCTTGAAGTCGTGAACCTGGCGGCGATCGTCGAGCGCGAGGCAGTTCTTGATGAGGAGCGTCCGATAATCGCGTCGGTGTTCTTCAACAGGCTGGAACGTGGGATGAAGCTGGAAGCCGACCCGACCGTTCAGTACGCGGTTGCATCACGCGAAGCTTTCGGGACGTGGTGGAAGCAAAACCTGACGTTCGACGACCTTGCCACCAACTCCGCGTACAATACCTACGTTGTTCCGGCATTACCGAGAGGCCCGATAGCGAACCCGGGGATCAGCTCCATTCTTGCGGTGCTGGAACCGGACGATACGAGCTTCCTATTTTTTGTGGCAAGAGGTGACGGCAGTCACGCGTTCGCTGAAACCCTTGAAGAGCACCAACAAAATGTCCAACGTTTCATCCGATAACAGCGGGATTCATGTGTCCAGGATCAACCGGCTGCTCGCAGCGTTCGAAGATCGCGGGATCGATACGCTACTGGTGACCTCGCCCTCCAACCGTCGCTATCTCAGCGGATTCACAGGGAGCTCGGCGAACCTGCTGATAGCGGGTGAGCGCCGTCTGCTGATAACCGACGGCCGGTATCCCACCCAGGCGGCGGCGGAGGCGGCGGACTACGAACTGGTTATTCACAGCGGGCCGCTGCTGGACCAGGTTGCCGCGTCCGCCCTCGACATCGGGGCCGCACGTATGGGGTTCGATCCCGGGCTGACGACGGTGGCCGATTTCGAGGCGCTCTCGAAGCTGCTGGAACCGGAGTGCGAGCTGGTAGGCGTGTCGGGTCTCGTCGAGGAGCTTCGTCTGCTAAAGGACGAAGCCGAGATGGAGGCGCTGCGGCGGGCGATCGCGATAGGCGACGCGGCGATGGAGGTTGCCGAGAAGTCCGTCCGTCCGGGCGTCCGCGAGATAGAGGTGGCTATAGCGATCGAGCGGGAGTTCAGACTGGCGGGGGCTTCGGGGCCTTCGTTTCCGGTGATAGTCGCTTCGGGTCGAAACGCGGCGATGCCTCATCACAGCCCGACTGGCAAGGAGATCGAGGCAGGCGACTCGGTAGTCATCGACATGGGGGCCAAGCTGGACGGATATTGCTCCGACATGACTCGCACGTTTTGTGTGGGCGGGCCGACGCCGATGTTCGAAAAGATATACGGGATCGTGCTGGAAGCTCAGCAGGCGGCCATAGACGGCGTGCGGGATGGAATGTCAGCCAAGGACTGCGACGGTCTGGCGCGGGACGTAATTTCGGAGGCCGGTTACGGGGACAAGTTTGGACACGGCACGGGCCACGGGGTCGGACTGGATATTCACGAGTCCCCGCGCGTGTCGTTCGCGTCGAATGACGTGCTTCAAGCCGGAATGGTCCATTCGGTAGAGCCTGGAATCTATCTGCCCCAATGGGGCGGCGTGCGCATCGAGGACCTGGTTCTGGTAACGGAGGACGGTTCCGAGACGCTTTCCCAGTATCCCAAGTGAGTTTCCATTAGTTGTAGGCACGGAGGGGCTTGTTGCTTTCGGCGAATGAAGTAAGACGCGGCATGTTTCTGAGGATCGACGACAACCTTTGCGAGGTTGTGGAGTCGCGTCATCAGAAGATCGGCAGGGGAGGGGCCAATCTGATACTCAAGCTGCGGAATGTGGATACCGGCGCGTCGGTGGACCGCAGCTTCCCCGCGACAAAGCGCTACGAGCGCGTCCGTCTCGATTCGCGTCAGATCCAATACATGTACGACGATCCCTCCGGCTATCACTTCATGGACATGGAGAGTTTCGAAGAGGTCACCCTGACCACCGACCTGCTCGGCGACGCGACGAAATATCTGATAGACGGCATGGAGGTCGATCTGCTTGTGGGGGGTGAGCGGGCGTTGTCGGTGGAGCGGCCGCCCTCGGTGGAGCTGGAGGTGACGGAAGCGCCACCAGGTCACAAAGGCGATACAGCCACGGCGGGAACCAAGCCGGCGACGACCCAGACGGGAGTGGTGGTACAGGTACCTCTATTCGTAAACCAAGGCGACCGCATTCGCGTGGATACGAGGTCGGGCGCATATCTGGAGCGCGTTTAGGCGTGACTTCGACCGACGACCGCGAAGAATGGCAGAGGATGGTCGGTGAAGACTTGAAGGAGCTTCTAGACCTCGTCGAAGAGACGGGACTGGAGGAGCTGGAGGTTGCGGACGGCGAGCGCGCGATCAAGATTCGAGTGGACCGGTCGGCCGGTACGGAGCCCGTGGAGATCGATCCCGCGCCCGCGGAGACGCCCGATCCGATTCCGGAACCTGAGCCGTCGACGGTTGTGGTGACGGCCGACCGCGTCGGAACTTTCTACCGCTCGGCGGAAACAGAAGGGGCGCCGGTGAAAGCGGAAGGGGACCTGGCCGAGGCGGGAGAAGCGGTAGCGTTTATCGACTCACTCAACATACTGCACGAGTTGACCGCTCCGAGCGGAGGCAGGATCGTCAGCTTCGGAGTCGAGGACGGGATCGACGTGGAGTACGGTCAGGAAGTTGCCGTAATCGAGCTCGAGCAAGCGGAAGTGGAGGCCTAAGGCTAACCTCGCTCAGGCCCTAATCCTGTCCAGCGCCAATCGCGCCAGCTTCCGAAAGTCCCCTTCCTCCCAGCCGGCAAGCAGGCAGCTTGCGGTGAAGATTGAGGAATACGTGCCTATGGCTATTCCGATGAGCAGAGCAAGCACGAAGTCACGGATGGTGTCGCCGCCCAGCACAAGCAGAGCGGCGAGGACGAAAATCGCCGTGAGAGAAGTGTTCAGGGACCGGTCTATGGTCTGATTCAGGCTGAAGTTGACCACCTCCGAAAACGGCTTGTCCCGGTGTTGGGATCGGTTTTCGCGGATACGGTCGAAGACAACGATCGTGTCATGGACGGAGAATCCCACAACTGTGAGAACAGCAGTCACGAACAGCGAATCGACTTCAATACCTGCTATCTGGCCGAGAACGGAGAACGCCCCCAGGAGAATGACGCTGTCGTGTACGAGCGTGATTACCGCCGTGACGCCGTAGCGAACGGG
This sequence comes from Chloroflexota bacterium, assembly GCA_026708165.1. Classification (GTDB taxonomy): domain Bacteria; phylum Chloroflexota; class UBA11872; order UBA11872; family VXNJ01; genus JAPOVO01. The sequence continues at coordinate 5,783 of JAPOVO010000369.1, forward strand.
CCGGTCTACTTTGCGAAAGCTCCAGGTCAGATAGACGAGTATGCCCAATGAGGCCACGCCTACCGCCAAGAATGCCTTGCGCGTGAGCTCGCGCCCGATAACAGGCCCGACACTGTTGAACGAAAGTTCCTCAAGCGGCCCGAGCGTTTCCTGAAGCCTCGACTCGACCTGAGCCTTGTTTTCGCTGAGTATCGTCGCAGAGCGAATCAGGAAGGTGGTTTCGCCAGCGGTCTTGACTGACGCTCCTTCGACGCCATGATCCTTGAGCGCGTGAATGATCTCGCTCGACGTGACGCTTCGCTCGAACTGCAATCGAAGGATCGAGCCGCTAGTAAAGTCGATTCCGAGCTTGATGCCGAATACCAGCAGCGAGGCAACCGAGATCGCCACGACCGCGCCGGATATCGCGAAATAGATGTGCCTGCGTGAAATTATCTGAAACATAGCTTACGGAGCGGTTTCCCCCGCGGGTGAATCGACCCCATACCAGCGCGGGTCGTGGCCGCGCTTGAGCCGCACGACCACTCTCATGAAGGTGCGGCTGGCGGTGATGGCGGCAAACATGCTCACGAGCACTCCGAGTGCCAGGGTCAACGCAAAGCCCCGCACGACGCCGGAACCGAACTGCCACAGGACGGCGCACGTGATGAGAGTGGCTATGTTCGAGTCACGGATGGAGTTCCAGGCCCGCCTGAAACCGGCCTCGACGGCGGCGCCGATGGTGAGTCTTGACCTTAGCTCTTCTTTGGTTCTCTCGAAGATCAGTATGTTGGCGTCGACCGCCATTCCAACCGACAAGATAAAACCCGCAATACCGGCCAGGGTCAGGGTTACGGGCAACAACTTGAAGATCGCCAGCACGAGGGCGGCGTAGAGGAATAACGCCAAGCTGGCGACCAATCCGGGCAGACGGTAGTAGGCCAC
>JAPOVO010000334.1 GCA_026708165.1 Chloroflexota bacterium
AAGGGTCGGAGCCATCGGCTTTTCCAGCAGCGTGTGGATGCCTCGCTCGGCCGCCGCCACCGTCGACGGCTCGTGCAGGAAATGTGGCAGTGCATTCCCGACCGCCTCCACCTCTCCCGACTCGACAAGCTCTTCCCAAGAAGCGAACGGCGTCGCGCCATACCGCTCCGCCAGCTTCTCCGCTCGCTCCAGGTCCTGATCGGCAATCGCCGCGAGCTCGACTCCTTCGATCTTGTCGAACTCTCTGGCGTGAAACTCGCCCGCCAGCCCCGCTCCCAGAACGCCTACGCGCATGTCACGTCTCCTACGAAAACCACCAGACTGCGAGAGAATAGGACAAACTTGGCCGGACGGCGCTCCTAGCACGAACCCCCGACCGGACTTATTATCTGTTGAAATCTCACTCTCAGGAACCGGGGAGGCGCAATGGGAGCCGCCAACACAGCAGACCGCGTCACGCAACTCCTGAGTCAGCTTGTCTCGATTGACAGCGTAAATCTGGACATGCCCGGCGCCACCAACGGCGAGAAACGCCACAGCGACTTCATCGCCGGCCTGGGACGCGAAATGGGCCTCGAAGTCTCTCAAACGGAAGTCCTTTCCGGACGCCCAAACGTCCTGCTTGAGCTTAAGCAGCCGGATGCCAGGCGTAAGTTCCTGTTCGACATCCACCTGGATACTGTCCCTCTCGGAGGCGAAAGGGCGGGACTCGATCCGATTGTCGAAGACGGCCGCCTGTACGGGCGCGGAGCATGTGACACCAAAGGCTCGATGGCCGCGGCCCTTCTGGCGCTTGAGCGGTTGGTCGCAGATCCCCCTGCGGACGGCTGCGATGTGGCCCTCCTCGGGACCGTCGACGAGGAATACCTCAAGCGCGGTGTGGACTTCGCCCTCCACTCAGGACTCACGGCGGACGCTGCCCTCGTGGGCGAGCCTACCAACCTCCGACCCGTAACCGCCCACAAGGGCGTGGTCCGGTGGGAGATCGTCACGCGAGGCAGGACGGCCCACACGTCCCGACCCGACCGTGGCGTAAACGCCATCTACGCCATGACACACGTCATCGACGTGCTGCGTGAAAGATTCGAGGTCGGCGGGATGGTCGGTCCGCACCCGCTGTGCGGCGAATCGACCCTGACCGTCTCCACGATACGCGGCGGAGTGCAAGTCAACATCGTGCCGGACGAGTGCCGCATCGAAATCGACCGCCGTACGCTTCCCGGCGAGAACGGCACCGAGTTTTTCGAAGCGGTGAAGTCCGAGCTGCGTGACCTCGTAGCGCGAGAACCCTGGATCGAAGTCGAATGCCTCGACCCGTTTCTCTATGAGGACGGCGTCGACACCGCCCCCGACGCTCCGCTAGTCCGCCACGTGCAGGGGGCCTGTGAAAAGCTGGGGTTGCCGAACGCGCTCTCCGGCGTGCCTTACGGGACCGATGGCGCGTCGCTCGCTCCCGCCGGAATCGAAACTGTCATCCTTGGACCTGGGTCGATTGAGCAGGCGCACTCACCTGTCGAGTGGGTCGAGCTGGAGCAGGTCGAGAAATGCGCCACGCTCTACGACGACACCGTCCGAAGGTTCGCCGCATCGGGAGACTAGGCCCGAGAGCCTTACAGGTCTGGACAGGAAAGGCTCACGCTGATGGCTGGAATGCTGGCAGGCAAGACCGCCTTAATCACCGGCGCCAGCGCGGGGATCGGGAGAGCGGCGGCGCTCGTATTCGCCCGTGAGGGAGCCCGGCTAGTCCTGACCGCTCGACGCCAAGAGGAAGGCGAGGAAACCGCCCACATGGTTCGGCGGTCCGGCCGCTCGGCGATTTTCATCGCCGCCGACGTTTCAAAGCGCGAACAGGTCGAGCGCGTTTTCGAAGAATCCCTCCGCACGTTCGGCCAGGTCGACTGCGCGTTCAACAACGCTGGCGTCGAAGGAGTTCCTAACACTCTTACCGCGGACTACTCCGAGGGCGATTGGGACCGCCTTGTCACCGTAAACCTCAAGAGCGTCTGGCTGTGCATGAAATACGAGATCCGGCAAATGGCGGGACGCGGAGGCTCGATAGTCAACAACGCCTCGATTCTCGGACTGGTTGGCGGCAAATCCACCGCGCCCTACACCGCAAGCAAACATGGCGTGGTCGGCCTCACCAAGGCCGTCGCGCTCGAATACGCTCGTGACGGCATTCGCGTGAACGCCGTCTGCCCCGGCTACGTGCATACGCCCATGGTCGACCGGCTCACGGCCGTCAATCCCGACCACATAACCAACGCAATCAAAAGCGAGCCGGTAGGCCGGCTGGGCACCCCGGAAGAGATCGCCGAAGCGGCCGCATGGCTCTGCTCGGACGCCGCCTCGTTCGTGACCGGACACGCCATGGCGGTCGACGGAGGCTTTCTGGCGGGCTGATTCGAGGATAGTCGGTCGCATGGCGCTGTCTCCCAACCATTCCTCATCTTGATTCCACGGCTCGCGATTCCGGCGCTTAGGTCTTCAGCTTCGAGTTTGCTAACGCTCGGGCTGCTTTGCCTCGCCATCCTCCTGGCAACATCCTGCGACACCCGCTGCCCAAGCGATGTCACGAACCGCTGGCTAAGCGGCGATTTCTGGCGCGATTCAGGCATCGAAAACATACAGGCCCAGCTTGATTGCGGTGTAGATCTCCATGCAACGGCCACCGGCGGCAACACCCCCCTGCATCTTGCAACGCGTCACAGCCAAAACCCGTCAGTCTTACAGTTCCTGCTGGACGCCGGCGCGAATGTCGAGACAAGAGACAACTTCGGCAATACCCCTCTGCTCTTGGCCGTAGTTACGCAAGCTAGCCTGCCCGTCCTCAAGACCCTGCTCGATAGCGGCGCAAACATCGAGGCCAGGGACAACTTCGGCAACACACCCCTGCTTCTAGCTATAGCCACGAACGCAAGTCCGGCCGTTTTCCGGGCCTTGCTCGACAACGGCGCGGATATCGGCGCGCGCGACGCCGACGGCAGGACACCGCTGCATCTCGCCGCCAGGTTCGCCAACGACCTCGCCGTCATGGAAGCCCTGCTCGACCGTGGCGCGGAAATCGAAGCCAGGAGTGTGCTCGGCTCCACTCCATTGCACTCGGCGGCGGCGCATAGCCGGGAGCCGGCCGCTGTCAGGCTATTGCTCGACCACGGAGCGGACGTCGACGCAAGGGCTGACTTTGGCGAAACCCCCCTCCATGGCGCCGCGCAGTGGAACCAAGATCCTGCGATCATCCAAACCATGTTGGACACCGGCGCGCCCATCGATGCCAAGGACGGCGACGGCGCCACGCCTCTGCACTGGGCGGTGCGCTCCAAAGCAGACCCGGCGGTCGTCCAGGCGCTACTTGACCGCGGCGCCGACACCGAGGCGCGGGATATCGACGGCAGGACTCCGCTTCACGTAGCCGCCAGATTCGCCGACGACCACCGAATCCTGGAGACCCTGCTCGACCACGGTGCAAACATCGACGCAAAAGACAACGCAGGTGACACTCCGCTCGATCTGGCAAAACGCCACTACAACCCCGTGGCCATCGAAATCCTGGAGAACCGCGGCGCAACCGAAACCGGCTGAGTCCCCCGGGAGTTCACAGACCGGACGAATTGCAATCGACAGGGCCAGCTGCGATCTAGCTCCCATCAAGCGTGTCGACAGCCTTCGGAAGTCCGGCGCCGCCAGTTAGACCTTCCCAGCCTCCCGCCTCGCTATGATTCCCGCCATGCGATTTTTCTCCTCCCGTCGGGAGCGCCGTCTCTGGCTGTGGACGTTGGCCGTCGTTGTGGCGATCTACTCCACCTTGGGCCTGACCGGGATGCTGGCCGGGCTGCTGCGCGAGCATGGTCTGGGAGCGCCCCTGTTCTTGCTCTTCATGTTCCTCGTCGCGGCCACAGTCGTCACCCACGGAATAAGGGCGCGCGCGGGCCGGGTGGAGATCGCCGTCGGCTTGGGTGTCGCCACCGCCTACCTGCTGGTGCTGTTCCGAATGTCGATTCTGGAGGAGCGCTCCCACCTCATTGAGTACGGCGTTCTGGGCGTCTTGATCTACGCAGCGCTCGTCGAGCGTGCGAGCCAGGGGCGCCGTGTCCCGTTGCCTCCTCTGCTCGCCGTTATTGCGACTACGGCGCTCGGCGCGCTCGACGAGGGTATCCAGTGGTTTCTGCCCACTCGCGTCTTCGACCCGCAAGACATCCTGTTCAATTTCCTTGCCGGCGCAATGGCGGTTGGCTCGAGCATTGCGCTGGCATGGGCGCGGCGCAAGACCATGTCCCGCCGGGCGCGCGATAATGTCTGTCCACCTGGACGGCCCGAAAAACCTGAACCTCTCCACGGTGGTTCGGACGCAGGCGGTCCCCGCCGACCGTAGTCGTCGCCCTAGCCAATCCAGGTACCAAACACCGCAGTCAGTAGGACGCGGTATCTTCCATTGCGTCCAACACACGATACGGAAATGATCAGAGTTGGCTCTGTCGTAATCTCGCGTCACGAATGTCAGGAGGTGACCAATGCAGTGGTTCGTGGACTTTCTCGGCGAAGTCGCAGCCTTCGACCTGGCTGCGGTTGACCCTCGCATTCAGGCCCCTGTCGCGGTGCTCGCGAGTGTGATTGCCGCCAAACTGTTCGACTGGATCATTACCAGGCTGCTGCTGCGCAGGGCGCCCAAGACCGAAGGTGACTTCTACAATCGCCTGGTCGAAATCCTCCACAGGCCCGTTTTCCTGCTCGTGTTGCTTGGAGGCTTCGGCGTGGCGGCAAATCTCCTGGTGCCCGACGGATGGCCAAGGACGATAACTTTCGGAATGCTCGGGACGCTGGCCGTACTGGTCGGACTGACTTTTGCCATTCGATTGAATCAGCTGACCCTGGAAGGCTTGAGTCGAAACCCGGAGCGTTTCCGCTACGTCGAGCGGCGGACCTTGCCGCTCATTCGGAACTTGAGCAACGTGCTCCTGGCCGGAGTGGCGGCATACTTCCTGCTGCAGGTCTGGGATCTGGACGTGACGCCCTGGCTTGCCTCGGCGGGAATCCTGGGAATCGTGGTTGGGCTCGGGGCCAGGGACACAGTCGCAAACTTCTTCGCTGGCGTGCTCATCCTCGCCGACGCACCCTACCAGGTTGGGGATTTCATCGTCCTGGATACGGGCGAACGGGCCCAGGTGACCCACATCGGCCTGCCGAGCACCCGGCGGCTGACCCGCGTTGACATAGAGATAACTATTCCGAACGGCGTCATGGGAAACATCAAAGTCATCAACGAAACCGGCGGGCCTAACACCAAACACCGCATTCGTATACGTGTCGCATGTGCCTACGGTTCCGACATCGATCATGTAAAGCAGGTGCTGCTCCAAGTAGCCGAAGGCCAGGAGGAGGTCTGTCAGGATCCTGAGCCGAGGGTTCGTTTTCGCACCTTCGGTGCATCCGGGCTGGACCTGGAACTGCTGGCCTGGGTGGACGAACCGGTCCTTCGGGGACGCGTAACCGACGCGCTGAACACAGCGGTTTACCGCCGATTTGCAGACGAACGGATCGAAATCCCCTACTCAAAACAGGATCTCTACGTTAAGGAGTTGCCAACACCCTTCGGCGGTTAGCCGGCGATCGGTGGTCGCCGGACCGGGAATTCGAAGCCCCCGATCCGCCCACGCCCCCGCGGCCCCGACCGGCCTTACTGCAATCTGGAAAATCGTGTAAGTTGGGCCAGCATCATGCAACTCAATAAGCAGCCATGGATCAACCACTGAACACGACTCAAGACACGCTCGCCTACACCTTATGGCCAGCTCGTGAAAAGAGGGCGGTCCTGCGCAACGCCGTTTTGGTGGTGGGCGGCACTTTAGCTATTTGGCTCTCGGCAAAGATACAGATCCCGTTCCATCCGGTGCCTTTGACCATGCAGACGTTCGTCATCCTGGCCCTCGGCATGGCCTATGGATATCGGCTGGCCACGGCAACGCTCCTGCTCTATCTCGCCGAGGGACTGGTCGGCCTTCCCGTGTTCGCCGGGACGCCGGAGAAGGGTATTGGGCTCGCCTACATGGCCGGTACGACCGGCGGATATCTCATCGGCTTCTTGCTTGCAGCGGCAACGTGCGGCTGGCTGGCGGACCGTGGATGGGGCAAGAACGTTGTTACAACGGCCGCGGCGATGCTGATCGGCAACGTGATCATCTATATTCCGGGCTTGCTGTGGTTGGCCGCTGTCGTCGGACTCGACAAGCCGATATTCGAATGGGGTCTGACGCCATTCTTGCTCGGCGACTTGACCAAGCTGATTCTCGCCGCTGCGATTCTGCCTGCCCTATGGCGGTTCGTGCGTAAGACTTAACTGGACGTTGCGCACCGATATCACGCACCCGAGAGCATCCTCAACTTGGTGCCGACCTGTTGCTAGTTCCACGCCAAGCTAGACCTATCTAATGGCACCCCTCGATGACCATGACGTTCTCAGGGCGGAGAAGCATCGATTCGTCGTTTTCATTCACGCGAGACATGCAAAGATCAGCCGTCCGAGGCATTCTCTATTTTCTACAGTTTTTACTGTCTAAATTTTGAAAACTCGAATCGGCGGTGATAGTGTTGAACCGTAGAGACTGATTTAGATATAGGCCTATTTAAAAACTCGCGGGACGGGGGGGCCCACCCG
>JAPOVO010000325.1 GCA_026708165.1 Chloroflexota bacterium
GCGCGCTGGACCACACGTTGGGGACTTCCACGAACGGCCAGTGACCGCTCCCCTAGTACTCGGTGAAGTGGAGCACGGAGTCGATCGAGCGACGCCGCGGCGCGCGCAGATTGAGCTTGTAGTAGCCAAAGAGAACGAGCGCGAGGACGGTCTGCTCCTCCGGGAGCCGCAGGAGCTTCTTGATCCGGCCCACGTTTCCGAGCGTGTCCACCCAGCAGCCGCCCAGTCCCAGATCGTGCGCCATCAACATCATGTTCTGAACGGCCGCCGACGCGCTCTGCACCCAGGCGAGGTTCTCGCGCGTGTATTTGTGCGAGTACGTTACGAAAATCGCGACCGGCGCGAGAGTGATGAACCTAGTCTCTTCGGCTATCTGGTCGATGAGCTCCGGGTCGTCGACGGCGATGAACTCCCACAGTTGAAGATTGCAGGCGCTTGGGGCGTAGCGGGCGGCGTCGATGATTTGGTCGACGACCTCGCGCGGAACGGGGTCTTTCTTGAACTTGCGTACCGTTCGACGGCTGAAGATTGCTTCTTGGAGTTCCAAATGAATCAGACTTTGCAGGTGGCCAGCCAGAGATATTGCCTAATATAGCGTCTGATTTCCACGGGCGGGTCGATTTTGCCGGTTCACATTGTTTGAGAGGGGTGCATTGACGCGATCGCTGGTTACAGGCGGGGCCGGTTTTCTGGGATCTCATCTTGTAGATGCGCTGGTCGACCGGGGCGACGAGGTAGCGGCGCTAGACAATCTCGTCACCGGGAAGCGGGAGAAGCTGCATCCCGACGCCCGGCTCATCGAGGCAGATGTGCTCGACGTGGATCGCGTCCGCGGTGAGATCGAGGGTTTTCGGCCAGATTTCGTTTTTCATCTCGCAGCGCAGGCCGACCCCAAGCGCGCGTTTACCGATCCCGGATTCGACGCCGAAGTGAATGTGAAGGGGACCATCAACGTGGCGCTGGCGGCCCTGGAATCCGGCGCACGCAAGCTGGTCTTTACGTCTACCGGGGGGGCGATGTACGGGAGCCCCGACCCCTCGATACTGCCCGTGGATGAGAGTTTTCCAGTGGCGCCGGCGTCGCCTTACGGAATGTCGAAGTATTGCGCCGAACTATATCTGGGGATGCTGGGAATGCAGCGCGGCCTGGAGTATTCGATTCTTCGCCCCGCCAACGTGTACGGTCCCAGGCAAGAGCCGGAATCGGAAGTCGGCGTGGTGCTGATCTTTCTGCAGCAGATGCTGGCGGGAGTGACGCCGACGATGCGAGGGTTCGGCAAGGCAACACGCGATTACGTGTTCGTTGGGGACGTCGTGCAGGCGCTAGTGCTCGCGTCCGAGCGGGGCCGAGCAAGGCCGTATCACGTCGGCAGCGGAGTAGAGGTGGACGTAGAGACGATTTTCGAGGGTCTGCAAAGACGACTAGACACTTCGGTCACACCCGAGCGCGTTCCGCTGGCACCGGGCGAGGTCGAAAGAATGGCGCTGGACGCGAGCCTGGCGGCGAAGGAGCTAGGCTGGCGACCGAAGTATTCGCTGGACGAGGGGCTGGACGAGACCGTGGAACACCTGGAGTCGGGCCGCCGTTAGGCCGCGAGTCACCTGACTCGGACGACCACCTCGGGTTCGGTGAGATATTGCCGCACCTCCGCTTCCATGTCGGTGCGGATTAGAGCGACCAGCATGTCACCCGACTGCAGGCGGAGGTCAGTCTGCGGCAGCAAGGTGTCCGTTCCGCGAATGATGAGGCACAGATTGCCGCCCATGCCCCTAAGGTTCACTTCACCAATGGTGCGAGAAACGGCCTGTGAATCCTCCGGGAGCTTTATCTCGACAAGCTCCAAATCGCTTTCGTCAAGTCGAAGCAGGTGGACGATGGCGCCGGTGGGAATGTCCTGCTCGATCATCGAGAGAATCAGGTCGGTGCTACTGACGGTGTGATCGACGCCCAGCCGCTTGAAGATGATCGCGTTTTTGGGATTGTTGATTCTCGCGATGGTCCTTGCTTTCTCATGGGAGAGGGTCCGGGCTAGCTGGCAGATTATGAGGTTGTCCTCGTCGTCGCCGGTCACGGCGATGACGAGGTCGGCGCGCGTGACGCCAGCATGAAGAAGCCAACGCCCTTCGCAGGCGTCGTGAGGGTGAACGATGCTGCCGAGGTCCATCGACAGCGTGTGCGCCCTGCGGCGGTTCTTCTCGATCAGAACGATCTCATGGCCCATGTTCAGCAGGGCCTTGGACAGGTGATACCCGACCTTTCCGCCTCCGGCGACTACGGTGAACATCTACTTGCCATCTCCGTTGGCCGCGCCTGCCGACCCCAGGGCTTCGCGAATTTTCAATGCGCCCACCGTGGTCGGGCATATCGTGGTCAACCCCGACGCCGCGTAGGCTTCGCTCCGCACGGGATCGCTGCATCTCGCGACGACTTTTTCGACGCCGAATATCTTCTGGGCGATCTGGGCGGACATCAGGTTGCTGTTGTCGCCGTTGGTGGTGGTTATGAATGCGTCGGCGCGTTCCACACCGGCGATCTTCAGGACGTCTTCGTCGATGCCGTTGCCAGTTATGGTGGACCCCTGGAAATCGTCGCCAAGCCGCGTGAATGAGTCGGGATCTTTGTCAATGATTACGACGGCGTGTCCCTCGTCACAGAAGTCCGTGGCCAGGAGAGCACCCACGCGGCCGCAGCCGACGATTATCACGTACACAATGCCGCTCCTTTAGCCCGCCCTCCGAACATCGAGGCTTTCGATCCGCCCACGAGAGCAGAGCTAGGTCGTCTTTGAATACCCGCCGGGCGAGCGGGTTGCGGGGAGTGGTTCGACAAGCTCACCACGAACGGAGTTCTTTGAAGGCTCGCTGGGCAACCGGATAGCCGCCGGGGTTGCCGAATGCGGGTACATTGGGCGAATCTGTTGGGAGCGGACGCGGCTAACGACAAAGCGGGAGGCCACACTCATGATTTATGAACTGCGTACGTATTACATCATGCCCGGCAAGATGCCGGACATACAGAGCAGGTTCGCCAACCATACGCTTGGCTTCTTCGAGAAGCATGGGGTCCAGGTCGTGGGATTCTGGACCGAACTGGTCGGGCAAAACGACACGTTGGTCTATATCACGGCCTTTGAGAGCATGGCGGACCGCGAAGAAAAGTGGACCGCGTTCATGACTGATCCAGGATGGCTCGCGGTCCGCGCGGAGACGGAGAAGGACGGGCAGATCGTCGCGCGGGTCGAGAACCGGATTCTGCAGCCGACCGAATTCTCGCCGCTACAGTAGGAATGAAGCGCTGATGGCAGATCAAAGCAGCAATGACGGAGAGTTTTCACTCGAAGGGCGGGTGGCGCTGGTTACCGGAGGCGGCCGGGGGATTGGCGAAGGCATCTGCATGGGGTTCGCCAATGCCGGGGCCGATCTGGTGGTCGCGGCGCGCTCGGCGGACGAAATCAACCGGGTCGCCGCCGCCGCGCAAGCGCTTGGGCGGCGGGCTATCGCCGTGGAGACCGACGTGGGCGACCTCGACTCGCTCGACCGGCTGTTCGAGGCCGTGAGGGGGGAGTATGGACGCCTGGACATACTCGCCAACTGCGCTGGGGTAAACGTTCGCAAGCCGGCGCTGGAAGTCCTGCCGGAAGACTGGGACTTCGTTCACAACATCAACCTTCGCGGGATGTTCTTTGCGTGCCAGCACGCGTTGAGGATGATGGACGGCGGAGAGTATGGAAGGATAATCAACATAGCTTCGCTGGCCACGTTCCTCGGGATAAATCCGTTGACGGTGTACAGCGCCAGCAAGGGAGGAGTGGGGCAGCTTACGAAGGCGCTGGCGATCGAATTCGCCACGCAGCCGATTACGGTCAACGCCATCGCGCCGGGCTACATACACACCGAAATGACCAAACCGGTGTTCGAGCATCCAGAGCGGGGCCCGTGGGTTATGAGCAGGATTCCGGCGCGCAGGTGGGGCTGGCCTCGGGATATCGCGGGAGCGGCGGTATTTCTGGCGTCTCCGGCGGCGGCCTACGTTACCGGGCAAGTGCTGGCGGTCGATGGCGGGTGGCTTGCAGGATAGGGGTAAGGTCTAAAAGTGGGGCGGAGTAGATTTCGAGTGGAGTTGGCCTAGATGGAAGTCCTCGAGGCAATACGCACGCGGCGCAGCGTCAAGCGCCTTACCGACCAGTCGCCGTCGCGTCGCGACATCGAGGAAATGCTGGAAGCGGCGCTATGGGCACCCAATCATCACTTTACGGAGCCGTGGCAGTTTCACGTTATCGCCGGGGACGAGCGCGCCAAGATGAGCGAGCACGTGGCCGCAGCGATCGAGCGCGAGTCGACGCCAGGCGACGAAGCCGCGGCGGCTGCCGCCACGAAAGCCAGAGGCGCGCTCTTGCGGGCGCCCGTGGTCATAGCGGTGACGGTGTGCGTAAACGATGACCCGGTGCTGGCCCTCGAGGACTACGCGGCGGCTTGCTGCGCTATCCAGAATCTGACGCTTGCGGCCTGGTCGAGGGGTATCGGAAGCAAATGGAGAACTGGCGCCATGTGTCTCTACGCCTCGGCCAAGGAGTACCTGGGCGTGAGCCAGGACGACTGCGTCGTCGGTTACATCTATCTGGGCTATCCGGGGCGAAACGCCGTTGGCAAGGGACGGGAGCGCAGCCGGGATTGCATTCGCTGGCTCGGCTGGAACGAATAGTCGACCGGGGCGGAATCGGCCCTGCGCCAACGTCCAGGCGTAGTAAGCGATGACGGCCGACATCAGCGTGCGGAACCTCGTCAAGCACTACTTGGTGCCCGTGCGCGAGGGCGGGCTGCGGGCGTCCATCAAAGGCGTGTTCAAACGGCGGCACCGGCGAGTGCGCGCGGTGGACGGCATTTCGTTCGAAGTCGCGAAGGGCGAGATAGTCGGATTCCTGGGACCCAACGGAGCCGGCAAGACTACGGCGCTGAAAGTTCTAAGCGGCTTGCTGTATCCAACGGACGGTGAGGTAGCCGTGCTCGGTCATACGCCATGGCAGCGAAGGCGCGATTTTCTGAGCCGGATGACGCTGATAATGGGTCAGCGTCAGCAGCTTTTCTGGGACCTGCCGGGGATCGATACGTTCCTAGTCAACAAGGCGGTGTTCGGTCTGGACGAACCGACTTTCGAATCGTCTTTCAATCTGCTCTCGGAGATGCTCGAGCTGGGCGATCTGCTGTACAAGCCGGTGCGCCAGCTATCGCTAGGCGAGCGGATGAAATCTGAATTGGCGGCGGGGCTTCTGCATTCGCCCAGCGTGCTGTTTCTCGATGAGCCGACGCTTGGTCTCGACGTCACCATGCAGCAGCGAATAAGGCAGTTCATCAAGGACTACAACGCCGCGACCGGGGCGACAATTCTGTTGACGAGTCACTACATGGCCGACGTCAAGGCGCTGGCGGAACGTGTCATCGTGATCGACCAGGGACGCGTACTCTATGACGGCCTGCTGCAAGGGCTTGTTGAAAGTTACGCGCCTCACAAGACAATCACGCTGCACTTCGAGCAGCCGGTGGACGTCAAGGACCTGGAGCGGTACGGCGAGGTCGAGCGTATCGACGATTTGCAGTTTCGGGTCAAAACGGCCAAGGACGCCGCTCCGGGCGCCACCGCCCGCCTGCTCGCCGACCTGCCGGTGGCGGACCTGAGCGTGGAGGACCCAGCTCTGGAAGATGTGATCGACCAAGTGTTCCGAACGGCTGCCGAATAGCGGCTATGCGGCAAATCCTCGTCGGATTCGCTGCCTTTACCAGGAGCGAACTGGCAAACCTGTTCCAGTACCGGGCAATGATGTTCCTATATGCCCTTTGGGACGTGATTAATCCCATCATTTACCTGATCGTGTGGTCCCTGGTCGCCGGAGAGCGTCAGATATCGGGATTCAGCCGCGACGATTTCGTAATGTACTACCTGGTTTTCATGGTGGTCTCGCACCTCGCCCTGGCCATCGAGGTATACACGTTCGGTCCTTTGATCGAGCGAGGCCAGCTATCGCCGAGACTGTTGCGGCCCATACATCCGTGGTGGCACGCGGCTGCCGTGAACATCTCCTACAAAGTCGTCAACCTCATCATGCTCATTCCGGTTTGGATAGGTCTGTTCCTGGTGTTGCGTCCGGCCTTTCCGGGCGACTGGATGACGGTGGCGTTATTCGTACCGGCGCTCGCCGCGGCGGTCGTGCTGTCGTTTCTAGTCGGCTCGCTGTTTGCAATGCTTGCTTTCTGGACGACGCGCTCTTTCTCGTTCTGGCAAATCTGGACAAGCTTGCTGTTTCTATTAGGCGGGCAAGTGGCGCCGGTCGCCGTGCTGCCCGGGTTCGTGCGCGACGTGGCGGTGGCGCTGCCGGCCCGGTATGCGTTGGGCTTTCCGGTGGAGGTCGTCCTGGGCCAACTTGACGCCGGGGAGCTTGTGATGGGATTCGCCATGCAGGCGGGTTGGATAGCCCTGGCGGCGCTGGCGTTTGCGTTTGTCTGGAGAAGCGGTATCAAGCGCTATTCGGCGGTGGGAGCATAGCGATGAGACTTGCTCGAATCGCCTGGGCGTTCTTGCGGTCGGCCGTACAGCACGAGCTGGCCTA
>JAPOVO010000262.1 GCA_026708165.1 Chloroflexota bacterium
GCGATGCCCTTGGTATTGATGATGCTATGGACCCTAGGCAGGCCCTCTGGGCCAACCAACTGCTGTGTGAGGGGCCGACGGGCCTCTTCGTCGCCGTCGAGTCTATGTCTAAGGCTGAAGGCGAACATGGGAAGCACGTTGGCCCCCATGCGCTCCAAGCTGCGGATGAGGCTGTCAATCGGGGCTAGATTTCCGCTCATCCAATGCGCTCGATAGAACAGAATGCCGACCGAAGGCCTGCCGGGTCGGAAATGCCGGCTGACGAAGGATTCCACATCAATCGATTCGCCGAAGTCGGGATGATAGATCCCTTCCCAGGGAAGCGGAGTTGGCGCTTCGTAGCCGTGGGTAGTGCCGAAATACGTATCACTAAGACACAGGAACAAGCTTCGGAAGTTCTGAACGCCGCCCTGAATGAGATAGGCGAATACAGTCTTCACCTCGGCGGCCGACACTGTGCACGCAGCGGCCAGGGCCTCGTCCCACTCCTGATGTCCGGGGCAGGCAATCAGCGGTACGCCGTTGATGCGGCAATACCGAGCCAAATCGTCGAAAGTGTCCGGCATGGCTCGCCGACCTCCCAGCAGCCGCAGGACGATCACTTCAGACTCGTAGGCAAGAGCCATGATCTCGCGAGCAAGGTCGTCGCCACCCCGGACTGAGTCAATCGGCAGGGACCCCGGGTTGACAGCGGTTACGCGGGGCGAGTCTTGAGACATGCCGGATAGTGCCCGCTCAGCCGTGAGGATGTCCGTATCGGCAGTGGTTATGAAGAGGATGGATTTCTGACGCATTTTCAGATCTGAGGACCCCGGACAAACGTGGGGATACTGATCAATCTAACAGCGGCGGAAGACCATGATAGATAAGTCGCTGAAATCCTCTTCAACCTCGCTGCAGTCCCTCAAAGAGCCAGTCCAGCATTGTTCGTCCGCCAGAGTAAGCCTCTGATAGACCGTAACCGGTACCTCATCGCGAATGCCCGAATCGAGCAGTGCGGTGGCGATGGCTGCGGGCATAAGATCGTAGGGTCGAGGCAACAAGACGATGTGCCTACGTCTCTCCTTAAGGTAGTGAGCCAGCTCTTCAACGTCGCTCGTCGTATCGGACCTCTTGTGCAGGGTGACGAATACAGTGTCCTCCAGTGAGATTTCAGCACGAGACAACGCCACTTGAATCGAACTGACGCCGTTGATCAGCTCTACGTTATGAGCGCGTCGGTGCACCCGGGCCAGCAATTCTGACGCCGATACCGTGAGGTCTCCCCAGCAGCAAACGACACAACGCTTGCCTCGCTGGGACTGTCCTTCCGCATATTGAAGGACTTCCTCCTGATCCCGGTACGTCATAGGGCGTACTTCGGTATTTTCAAGCCACGGCCGGACAACGTTCAGGACGGTCTGGAAACCGATCACCAAGTCGGCCTTTAGCAATGCGTCACGTCCTTGCAGCGTCAGCATGTCGGGATTGCCAGGTCCCACGGCGACTACTGTTATAAGGTCGCCGCCGTTGCCGCCGAGACCAAGACTTGAGCCTGGGTTAGCCAATGTTGGTGTCACACTCCAATCGATTAGTTGGGACTGCAGCTTCTCCTGAGCGTCGAGAGACTTGCGTCAATCGCCTCGCACTTCAGACAGTCCTAGCGTGCCCAATGGGACTGGATGAGGAACGAAACCATCGATGTAGGGTACTCGACTGGCAAAGGTAGTCCGACTGGTTCATTCGGATGCTGGAACCGTGGATTACACCCTCTCGGTTGTCGATCGAGGACTCCCGGCGACGGTAATCGGAACAATCCCGGTGAAGCGTGATTTCGACAATATCAATTCTGGTACCACCACCTGGACACTACCAACTAGCCCGGCTCGTGACACTCTAACGACCTCGACGGCTGGCTGGACTTATTGGGGCAGACTGATGGGTCCGGCGCGTATTAGATTGTCAATGGGCCTGTGATCTTGACAGGCGCTCAACCCACTGTTAGGTTCCGTCGACCACTTTTAGGCAAGCCAGCCCGGTGCGCTCGATAAGCGTGCGCGAATTTGGGAAAGCGGTGAGAATCCGCTGCGGAGGCGCCACTGTAACCGGTTAGCCGCCCGCTGATGCCACTGTCCTTGATGGATGGGAAGGCGCGGGAATGGCCATGATCCGGAAGCCAGGAGACCTGCCGGGCTGGACTGAGCGGTCGCTCCTCGTCCAGGGAGTGCTCAGGTTCCAGAGGTTGCCTGTCGAGGGCGACTGACGGATCATCGGAGTGATCCCTGCTGTACGAAAGCGGCAGGGATTTTTCTGTTGAACAGAGTAAATTCCGGGGCACCGGACCTGTGCTCCGATGAAAACAGGCCTGGAACCGGCGAACCGATGGCACACCTGTATGGCGGTGCCGCAAGCGATGCCGGGACGCCGTGGATATCCCCTGTCCTACTGAGACTAATCGGCGGTGCAGTGCCTTTGGCGACTGCCGGTTTTGCCTTAGTTGTAATTGCAGCCGCGGTTGGGCCCTACTCCATTCCTACGTCGCAGACGTTCGATATCGTGCTGGAGCAGGTAGGACTAGGGCAGTCTTCAGCCTCTGAAACAGAAGTGGCGATTGTCGCGACAGTCAGGCTGCCGCGCATCGCTCTAGCGCTTGTAGTCGGAGCGGCCCTCGGTGTGGCTGGGGCAGTGATGCAGGGGCTGTTCAGGAATCCGATGGCGGATCCCGGCATCATCGGCGTGTCTACTGGAGGGGCGTTAGGCGCCGTAATCGCGATCGCTCTAGGAGCGCAGGCGCTCTTTTCCCTGGCGTTACCCGCCATGTCCTTTGCCGGCGCCACCGCTGCGCTGACGCTCGTTTACGCAGTGGCGTCGGTGAGAGGGCGGTTTTCCATGGCCGTGCTGCTTCTGGCCGGCGTCGCGGTGAGTGCGTGCCTTGCCGCCGTCATCTCGGTGATCGTGTTGTTTACCGAGAACCTCGAGGCGCAACGCGAAATGCTGTTCTGGTTGGCCGGTGGGCTCGATGCCTCGCGATGGAGTGATGTGCGTATTTCGCTACCGTTCGTTCTGTTTGGAGCGGCGGTAGCAGTGGTGTTTTCTCGCGATTTGAATCTCCTGATGGTCAGCGAGGAGGAAGCGCATGCCCTGGGCGTGCGGGTCGGCGTGACCAGAAACACGCTACTGGTGGCTGCTTCCCTCATCACCGGCACGGCCGTCGCGTTTTCGGGCACCATTGCGTTTGTCGGTCTCGTAGTGCCACACACGCTGCGCCTAGTGGCGGGGGCCGATCACCGAGTGCTGATTCCACTGAGCGCGCTTGGCGGTGGTGTGTTCCTGTTGGCAGCTGACACCTTGGCCAGACTGGTCATATCGCCCGCCGAGGTCAGCGTAGGCATCATCACCGCCCTTGTGGGCGCGCCGTTTTTCCTGATGCTCTTAATTCGAAACAAAGCCCGCGTCAGTTACGTAACAGGATATTGACTTAAACATGAAAAACTACCGCGACATAGCCAATATTGTCAGTTGTCGATATCGTCGGCATATAGCTCCAATTCTCACCATGATCGCCATAGCAGCGTTGAGCTTTTGTGGTCCCGGAGACGCTACAACCAATACTCCGGCGTCCCCGCCCTCACCGACTGCGAAGGCTGGAGCGACAACGCCCAGCCCTGCCGCTACCGTCCCGCCGGCGCCCACAGTCACACCGCGGTCGTTGGTCGCGCGCAAGTCCGAGGCGCAAACAACTCCCGCCGCGGCGCCCTCCTATCCTGACGTTCCAGGGATTGTGGACGTGTCTAATCGGGGCTGGCCGCGCGAAATCGAAACGTCCGAAGGGCTGATCCGGTTAGAGGCCCCGCCTCAACGGATCCTTACATATTCCTTGGGCCATGATGAGATAGTTCTTTCACTGGTAGGCAACGAACGAATCGCCGCAGTTGGGAAGTTCACCGGTGACGAGAGTTACTCGAATGTCGCCGACTGGGTGGACGATATTCCCGTGTACGAGAAGGGGGCGGAGAACGTACTGGCCCAGAAGCCGGACGTGTTCATCGCCTCCAAATTCACGGACGCTGACATAGTTGAGCTAGTAAAAGAGGCTGGTATTCCGGTGGTACGCCCATCGCTGGAAAACTCATCCCAAGGGAATATTCCCAACATCCTACTTCTTGGATATTTGCTGGGAGTTGAAGACCGTGCTTTAGAACTCGTGGCTGAGATTGAAGCTCGGCTGAAAAGAATTACCGATCGGGTCCCACCGGTCGACGATGACGCAAGGCCGACCGTGATTTCCATCACTCGCTACTCCGAAAAAATCTATGTCCCCGGACTAGACACGACTGTGGACGGCATAATCGAGACCGCCGGGGGCACGAACGCGGCGGCTCGAGACGGTCTGGAAGGGATTCAGAAAGTGAGCCTTGAGTCGGTTGCCGCCATGAACCCAGATGTAATCCTGATAACCCAGACTGGCGAGTCCGGGGGGGACGCGCTGAGAACCCTCCTGTTGGAGCATCCGGCGCTTGTCGCTGTACCAGCCGTCGTCAACGACGAAATACATATCGTCGGGTCCAAGCTCTTCATCACACTCTCGCACTGGAATGTGCGGGGCATCGAGCAAACAGCACTGGTGCTGTTCCCGGATCGTTTCGCAGGCGTCGAGTTTTCGGACTTCGAGCCGTACTTAACAGAGTGAGTCGATGAATCAATCCGTTAGCTACGAGATGCTGACCGCGACAGGCGTCTGCGTGAGCCTGAGCCGCGTGCCCGTACTCGAAAGCATCTCGTTCGAAACTCGGCCTGGCGAAGTCACCGGCCTCATCGGACCGAACGGTTCGGGTAAGACCACACTCCTGCGCGTATTGGCCGGCCTGCTTCGCCCGGATCGCGGTACAGTCAGCCTCGGGGAGACGAACCTCAAGGACCTCAGCGCCAGCGAACGGGCAAGGCGAATTGCCTATATGCCTCAACATGACGCCGCTCGCCCGTTTACCGCTTTGGAAACGGTGCTGATGGGCCGCTACACCCACCTAAGTCGGTTCGAACTGGAAGGGAGGCGTGATCGCAGGATTGCCCGTGAAGCTATGATCCGAACCGACTCAGCCCGATTCGAGGGACGTCAATTGGACCGCCTGTCGGGAGGCGAAAGACAGCGCGTGATTCTCGCCCGAGCCATAGCCCAACAAGCGAGCATAATCCTGCTTGACGAGCCATCATCGAGCCTGGACCTCAGGCATCGGTTATCGATTATGGAGACGCTGAGGTCGGAGGCGGCTGACCGTTTTGTCGCGATCGTAGTAGCCCTGCACGACATCTCTCTCGCAGCCCGCTACTGTGACCGGCTAGCGCTACTGTCGGCCGGCTCGATAGTGGCGGAAGGCGCCCCGGATTTCGTGCTCACACCCGGTAACCTGCGGGGTGTCTTCGGAGTAGAGACTCAGGTGCAGATGGATCCGGCAACCGGTTGCCCCCAGGTTTGGCTTATCGGAACGACAATGTAGCTCAAAGAGCATGCTCACACCGATATGGAGGAGGACATGACCAGCGATACCGGAACACACCGTCCCGTCAGGAAGCCGCGTGTGAAAAAGGGCCTCATCGTGGTCAACACCGGCGAAGGAAAGGGTAAGACTACCGCTGCTCTCGGAGTCCTATTTCGAGCTTGGGGACGGAACATGCGGGTGGAGGTCTTTCAGTTCATAAAGCACACTGGCTCACAATTCGGCGAAAGCCGCGCCGCAGCGAAACTGAATATCCCTTGGAGCGCCCTCGGCGACGGCTTTACTTGGCTGAGTAAGGACATGGACGCAACGGAGGAATTGGCGCGCCGACAGTGGGAGAACTGCCAGCGGGCCATTATGTCCGGAAATCACGATGTAATCGTCCTCGACGAATTTACATACCCGTTGCACTACGGCTGGATACCCGTGCACGACGTCATCGAGTTTCTGAAGCAGAAACCGGAAATGCTACACGTCATCATCACCGGTCGGTATGCGCCCGAGGAACTGATCGAACTGGCAGATCTGGTTACAGAGATGAAGTTGATCAAACATCCTTACCGCGAGCAAGGGATTCGCGCCCAACCCGGCTTGGAATTCTGACAGAGAGATGGTTCACCCTTGCTGCAGGCTTGGTCCTCCAGGGACTTGTGGCCGCAGGCGTCGTTGCATGCCGTCGAGTCGTCTGAGTTGAATTTCAGCAGGCGTCCCACGGCTGCCTTCCGCACTTTCTCTTTCTGTGAAAAGGGGGATGTCGCGAGTGAGTAAACCTCCGACGAATCTGGACAGGCCCCATTTTCCCTTCACAGCCATAGTCGGTCAGACCGCTATGAAGCGGGCCTTGATCCTCAACGCAATCAACCCTCGGATCGGCGGGGTACTGATAAGAGGCAAAAAGGGAACGGCAAAGTCGACCGCTGTTCGCGCGTTGGCGGCGATACTTCCAGAGGTGACAGTCATAGGTGGGTGCCCTTACAGCTGCCGACCGACAAACCCCCAGTGGATGTGCAAATGGTGCGAGCCCGGGGAGCGTCAAGGGCGGTCCGCTCAGGAACTAACCCGCCAGGTTCGCATCGTCGAGCTCCCGGTAGCTGCGACAGAGGACCGTTTGGTAGGGACGTTGGAC
>JAPOVO010000420.1 GCA_026708165.1 Chloroflexota bacterium
AGAGCGCTAGCCTTCCAAGCTGGATGTCGCGGGTTCGAGCCCCGTCCCCCGCTCCATTGATACGCGAACTGCATACCAGCGAAGCCGCGCGCGGCTTGCGGCTGGGTCCAGTACGCCACCCGTGCTTCTCCCCCTGCTGCCTTGCACGCTATGCACCGGTCGCAGCTGACTTCTCAACGCGACATCGCTCCGGCGAAGGCGCAAGGAGTACCGGCGGTCGTATTCGAAAGAGGACGGTGCCTCCCCTTAGGACCTCGCACATAGTTAATCTTGAGTTTGGCGAGGGAATGACGTATTCTTCTTCGTTGCACGCGCTGGGGATGGCTGAGGTGGAAGCAGGCCAAACCCAGCTTCTGTGTGTAAAACCGCGATTACACGTGGAAAAGTTGAGGGAGGCTCGCTAAATCTTCAGTTCTTGGCAGCTCGGCGGAAAGAACAGAGTGCTCTTCCACGGCGCGAACCCGTCCAGGCCCCACGCGTAGGCGTTATCGCGATCTCAACTAATCTCGAACCGGGGAGGTGATTCTGTAGCGATTCTGGTGGTCGGTTAGACACATTCGAAAGTCGAAGCATTGTTTTCAGTGAGTGGAGGACTCGTAGATGGCTAGTTTGAGCAGAAGAAAACTACTTGGGACCGCAGGCGTTGCAACGCTTGGCGTTGTGGGCGTCGCTGCCATCGGCGGCTGCGGAGAGACGCAGGTTGTCGAGGTAGTCAAGGAAGTTCCCGTTGAGAAGGTCGTCACACAGATAGTCGAGAAGGCCGTCGTCCAGGAGAAGATAGTCGAGAAGGTCGTCACGCAAGAAGCAATGGCGATGAAGCCAAAGCAGATCACCGGCGAATTCGAATACTGGGACTGGTGGAATCCTGCATCGGGTGTCGAGTCGAAGAACTGGTTCGAGTGGATCAAGGCGGACTTCGAGGCCCAGAACCCGGGTCTCAAAATCAAAATGCAGCACGTGCCGTTCGGCAATGAATACGTGCAGAAGTTCCAGGCCGCGGCCGCTGCGGGCAATCCACCCGACATCATGCACTCCTCCATCATCTGGGCGCGCGACTTTTACGACCTCGGGACCCTGGAAGCGTTCAACGACCTGATTAAGACAGACTCCTCCATGACCATGGACCATTTCATGGATGGTGCTCTCTTCTACAACCAGAAGGAGGGCCAGATATTTGGGATTCCCATGGAAGGGCCAGACTCCTACGTCATGTTCTACGACAAGGACATGCTCCTGGAACAGGGGCTTGACCCGTCGTTTGACGCTGTTTGGAATTGGGACTGGGACACTTTCCGCGAGAACGTCAATAAGCTGACCACTCGCAAGGACGACGGATCCGTCGACCGCTCGGGATTCCTGGTATCCATTCCGCACGGAGGACTGTTCTCCGTCTGGCAGCACGTGCAGGGGGCCAAGTTCTACAACGAGAACCAGGACGGTCTGGCAATCCTGGATGGCTCCACGAAGAACTTCATCGAGTACACCATGGCGTTGCTGAATGAGGACAAGGTCTCCTTGCCGCTCGGTCCGGAGCGTCAGGACTTTCAGCAGTACTTGCAGGGCAAGTCAGCGTTTGTAATCGGCGGAACCTGGGGCATAGCCAGAGTCCGCAACGGAGCGCCGGAAAAGAACTTCGACTTTGTTCCCTTCCCCGAAGGTCCCGGCGGCGACGGTCCGGCCACGACCACCTGGTACAACATGGTCGTAATGCCGAAGAAGGCCAAGATGAAGGAAGCGGCCTGGCGCTGGGCCCAGTATTACGCCGGCCTCCAGAGCTTCAAGGATCGCATTCGGATCATGAGCAGGTTCGCGCCCCGCAAGGCGCTCTACGTCAGCGACGAGTGGAACAACTCGGTCAAGCGCGAGCCCTTGCTCACAAGGGTTCCTCGAATCGCTCCCACAGGTGGCGCCTACCCGTTCATCCGCTACAACGAGGTGAACAACATCGTCAAGCCGAAGCTTGAGTCGATTTACATCGAAGGTGCCGACATCGACCAGACCCTGCAGGAGATCGTGGATGAAGCCGACCCGATTCTCCAAGAAGCGGGTGGGAGGTCCTAGAACACAAATCGCACGTGTCTCCCTGGCCGGAGCGACCAGTTCGCTCCGGTCAAGGGCCGTGCATTTTGGCGGCATATATTTGGACCATGAGTCGTCATGACAACTGACTCAGCTACGAAGCGCAGACGCCTTCGCGGTCAGGTATTCAGGGACACCGTTTCAGGTTATTTGCTGATATCCCCGGCGGCGTTGTTCCTGCTGGTGTTCTCCTTTGTAGCCATTGTCGTTTCACTGGTCATCAGTTTTTCAGACTGGAGTCCGTTACGCGACGAATGGTCACTGGTTGGGATCGACAACTATAAACGAGCGTTCGAGAATGAACGCTTCTGGAAGTCGTTCCGCAATACTGGCCAATACGTTGTCTTCCTCGTGCCGGGCGTAGTAATAACGTCGCTGGGGTTGGCCTTGATCGGCAACCACGCGCGAAAGCTCCGTTCAGTTTTTCGAACACTGTTCTTTATACCTGTCATCACCCCGGGCGTCGTCGTTGCGCTGATCTGGATTTGGATGTTCCGCGCGGATGGAGGGGTCAACGAGCTCCTTCAATACTTCGGCGTGTCCGGTCCCAACTGGCTATTGAGCGCGTTTTGGGCGATGCCGGCAATCATAATCATGACCATCTGGAGCCTTATCGGCTATTACATGATTATCTTCCTTGCTGGCTTGGCCGACATCCCGGAAGTCTTCTATGAGGCGGCCAAGGTCGACGGCGCAAATCGGCTTCAAACGTTCAGACATATAACTCTGCCGCTCCTGCGGAATCCGCTCATCTTCGTGGTTGTCACGCTTGTGATTGCGGCTTGGCAGGTCTTCACACAGATGTTCGTAATGACCCAAGGAGGGCCAGCCAGCGCGACCGAAAGTGTTCAGTGGTCGATCTTCTTCAACGGGTTTCAGCGTTTCGACATGGGTCTGGCTGCGGCTATGTCCTGGATTCTGTTCGCGGTCATATTCATATTCACGGCTACACAACTTAAGCTCTTTCTCTCACGGCAACTGTACTAGGCGGGCAAATTGGCAGTATTGCAAAAGGCGACGCGTCACGAGATGGAAGCGACAGCGCGTCGTTCTCGTGTGCAAGCGTTGGTGATGGATACCTCGTTCATGGCCCTCGTGTATGGCGTCCTGATCATCCTCGCGGTAGTCACCGTTCTTCCTTACTACTGGATGGTCATTAACTCCTTCAAGACGATCGACAACTTCTACACCGATCCGTACAGTCTCTGGCCCGAAACGTGGTCGCTGGAAGCCTATTTGAACGCCGTTGGTATCGGTAGGGTCACTGTTTACCTGCGTAACAGCTTCGCTTACTCGGCTGTGGTACTTGTCGCGCAGCTCCTCATTAATTCGCTCGCTGCTTACGCCTTTGCAAGAATTCAGTTCAAGGGAAACAACGTCGTATTTCTGGCATTTCTGACGACGATGATGCTGCCAGGATCGGTCACCTTGATTCCGACGTATGTCCTGGTCTACTCGATGGGACTTGCCAATACCTTCACGGGTGTCGTCATTCCGAGTTTTGCTGGCGCGTTTGGAGTGTTCCTTCTAAGGCAGTTCTTCCTCAATATTCCGTCAGAGCTCGAGGACGCGGCTCTCATCGACGGCGCGGGCAGGCTAAGGATCTACTGGCAGATAATCATTCCACTGGCCAAACCGGCGATGATCACCCTGGGCGTCTTCATAGTCTTGGCTGAGTGGCAGTCGTTCATATGGCCGTTGGTGGTTCTGACAGACTATGAGAAGTACCCCATAACGGTTGGGCTCAACCTGTTCAAGGACGAGCAGCGCGTATTCTGGCCGTATATCCTTGCCGGTTCCGTAATCGGGTCGGCGCCATTGATAGGAATCTTTCTGATCTCCCAGAAGTTCCTCATTGGCGGCATCACACTTTCCGGCCTTAAGGGATAGAAGCCCGCTCGAGCGCGGATTTCTCGTCAAGTCAGGGCAGCAGAAATCCCGATATCAGATCGTACGAGGGATAGCTCTCCACATCTTCAACGAACCGGGTTAGAAGCAAGCTGCGGATTTCGGCGGCTTGATCGGCGGAGATGCGCGACCGCAACTCATCGAAGTAAGTGAGGTCGGCATCCAGCAGCTTGCGGGCGAGCGCGCTTGCCGAGTCGAACGAGAGTTGCCCTGATTCCCTGAGCTCGGCGGAGACATTAGGGTCCGGGGCGCTGAATGCGGCCTTCCAGACAAGAAAGAAAGATATTGCAAATGGTTCCGAGTCGGCGAGATTATCTACTTCCTGGTCGAGAAACGCATCCAGCCTCGTCAGCCACAACGGGTCCTTGGGCGCGGTTAGACCGGCTGATAGCGCTCCTGATTCCTGAATGCCAATCAGCAGCGCCCTCTGGATCGCTTTAGCGCGGGCGGAAACGACATGAGGGTAGTCTCTCCTGAGCGCCTCGTACGCCTCGTTTCCCAGCCGTCTTCGTTGAACGGCGTGCCCGAGCTCAATGCCCAGAGCGTTGGCAAGGCGCAAATAGGAGCCGGACCTGAGGTATATGTGGACGGCTTGATCGTCTCCCAGGAGAACGAAAGCAGGACCTGCATATACACCGGTCGTGGCGTATTTGCTTCCATCCGCGAAATCGACGTCGTTTAGCACGTCTACCGAAATCGATTCATCCAGATCCTCGTCGAGTATCTTTTGAAATACCCGGAGCACTTCGGGCAGGAACTCCTGCCGGTAATTCAGGGGGCCGATGAACGGCGATTCATGAGCTTCCTGCTCCGGTTCTTGGGCGACTGGCGAGGGCGCGACTGAAGGGGATTGTTGCTTTGGAATGGCGTCGTCCGTGACGCTTGTCTTGCCTTTGGGCGATTGTTTGCCGAATGGTGGACTTGCTTCGCCACAAGCTGCTACCAGCGCCAGGCATAGCAGAAGGGCTGCGAAATGCCCGTGTAGTTCGTGATACTTGACCTCGCCCCGTCTTCTATTCATCGGAATGGATTCTGACGGAGTCCCAGTCGGCGAACTTATCGTTATCATTGCCGCCGTTACGCGATTGTTTCGCAAGAAGGCGTAGTGCGCATTACGGTGTGTCAGCAGAGCGATTGAAAGGGGGGTTGAAATAGGTTGTTCATCTTGCATATGGCGAGACTAACCTGCCTTACTCAGCGGCCCGAAGCCCCCGACTCCGGAAACGCATCATGAGACAGCGATTCATCCGTCGTAAGCTCGGCTGCTTGGCGTCGACTCTGAAGTTCCTCCTCTTGTTTTTGACCTTGGCGGTATTCGTCTCTTGCGGAGGCGGCGAGGCAGACCAGTCCCAGGCGCCGGCATCCGTTGCAAGTCCCACGGCAACTCTTCCTCCCGGTATGGCCAGTTCGATAGAGCGGCAGGCCAGGCTGATGCACCACATGCTAAGGACAACCTGGGACCAGCTAGGAGCGGAACGGAAACAGCTCATGGAGGAGGGGTTCGAGAAAGGCTTCTTCGAGCTCGATGATCCTAAGTTGACTGAAGAGTGTAGGGCGAATCTGGAGTCTCTGAAGTCGCAGCTCACAAACCTCTTGGGAAGGTCGGACTATCCGGCTCAGCAAGAGATCCTCGACCTTCTTACCTCGGTCGAGGCTCAATCATGCAGACTCAACGATCTGGAGATCATCGGCTATTACGAGAGGCTGCGGGCGCTCACGCGGTGACTCTCTGGGCGGCGATTGCCGGCCAGTCGTAATACAAGTCGCGTCGGTATGCGGAGATGGACCTGTCGACTCGTCCGTGTATGGGCGGCTACCCGTGGAATTACACTCTTGCAGTCGAGAATTTGTGTCCCACACGCAGGGAGTTAGAGGAGATGGAGCGAGCATTTTTCACGTTGAGGCTCAATCGCGGATTCGAGGACGAATACGATCGTGTCCACAAGGAGGTGTGGCCTTCGGTCCTGCAGGCGCTCGGCGACTGCGGAATCGCGAACTTCAGCATATTTCGAGACGGGACGACTCTCTATTTCTTCATGGAGGCGGCGGATTTCCGGCGGTCCATGAGGATTCTCAACGAAGACCCTGAGCATACGCGCTGGAACCAGGTGCACAGCCATTTCTTCGAATACTCAGTTAGCCCTAACAGTGGGGACGCCGAGTTTCCGCTGATACCCGAAGTATTTCGATTCGAGGCGAACTCCTCTAGCAGCGAGAAGTAGCACTGTTGACTGGAAGCCGGTTAGACACCAGTGTCCGCTGACATCTAGTACGGCGGAATACATGCTGCGACGACGGGCCGCCAGGTAGCAGTTGAATGAAGCGTTGGCGTGGTCCTGTTTGCGGGTTCCGCCGATGTCTAGGTTGCTATCTCTCAGCCAAGGTCGAGGTAAAAAGGACTCCGGCCTGTGGCGGCGGCAGTCCTTGACAGGGACGAGCGACATCGCAATGATCGGCCTACTGTGCGTTGGGCGAGGACGGGGGAAGCGATAAATGAAGCTTGAGATGTTCCACCTGTGTCCTTACAGGAATCTCCCCAAAGACTTTCGGGAAAAGTACCACAGCGTCTGGG
>JAPOVO010000089.1:0-889 GCA_026708165.1 Chloroflexota bacterium
AAACCTCAGCCATTTGCACGAACTGAAGGTGTTCGTCCTTGGTGTGTACTTCCCTGAGCGGCTCCGGCTTTTCAATATTTCTAACTGTTCTCGACCACAGCAATTTTCGTGCGCTGTCAACAGTATCGAGGTGAGACTCTGCAATGATCAGCTTCGCGGCTTGCGCCTCTCTTTCTAATTCAATCACCAGCGCAAACATCACAACCATCAATCCAATTGTCACAGGAATGAACCACCATTCCTTGAGCACCATTGCCCACAAAGTTATCAATGCTCGGCGCCTGACCTCTTTGGGTTGATCTGATTCAATTTGGACAACCAATGCTTTAGCAGCCTTGCGCTTTACCTTTTGCTTTTTCTGATATTTTTTGATCCATTTCTTAACCCAAGGCACAAGAAGGTGCGCCACTATTGCAGCCGTAACAACAAGGACGAAATTACCAATAACCTTTATGGGGCCTTCATTGAACTTGACCCATGCGATTAATTCATAAATGTCCATACCTATACCACCAAGCATGCAGTAGATCGAAATTAGGTGTGAGACTCAGGCTACGGCCGATGCGGAACACGTACGAATACCGGCCTCAAGCCGCGTCGCGAACAGTCTCTACGAGGACTGACTCAAGCAGGTGGGTGTGGGTTTCATGGAGCGTCCCTAGGTCGGCCTCCAGCCGGACGCAGAGAGCCATTAGCTCGTCGACTTGGGCGACTATTCGATGCTGCTCGGGAAGCGGCGGGAGGGGGAAGGGTGAGCTTGTGAAGTACTCAGTGGGCACGCGCTTCTGTCCCGCTGTGCCGGTCATCGTCGGGATTCCGGCATTGATGAAGTGTGGCGTTTTCAGAAAGAGCGCTATGTAGTCAGCAAATACGAAAAGGGGACGAACAA
>JAPOVO010000089.1:901-6536 GCA_026708165.1 Chloroflexota bacterium
GTAGTTCCACTGCCGAAGCCGCCTGTCAGATTGCGAAAGACTGTAGATTTGCCGTTCTCGAAGCAAGGGGTGATCTTGGCGAGTCCGACGTCGCCCTCGGCAAAGTGGGTATAGCCCTTCCTTATATGGCCCCAAAGACGAGGTTCGTGCTCGTTTGATACGCCATACTCGGCGGCAATCGCCCGCATTGGAACGAAAGACGCCTCGTGGTCATCTGGCGCTTCATTGCGAGGATTGATGACGCCAAGATGTGCAATCTGCGTCCATTGCCATCCCACTGCGAGGCGAAAGGGCAGTTCGTTGGGACTGAGCGGCAAGACGGTTCTTGGTTTTCTGATCTTGCCCGTTTTCCATAGCCGCGTTTTCTCCAACGCTACTCGCTCCAGTAGTTCAGCGGCAGGTTCGTCCCCTGGATTTTGTCCCACCAGCTTCCCGCGTACAGCGAGGTCAAGGATGGTGTGGCGAAGACTTGTTGCCTGATCTGCGTGAGCCGTTAGTGCAGGTAGGTTGTCGATTGCAAAACGCGCGTTGGAACGGAAAGTTGCGGCGTCCATGTCAATTGCGCTCAGGCGGGCAAGGCTGGTTTGGGCAACTTGGTTCCGTGTCTTCTCGCGGACCGTGCGGGCCTTCTCCAATCGATCGCAGAGCACCATCATTTCATTGATTTTGGCGACGATTCGATGCTGCTCGGAGAGTGCTGGTAGCGGAAATGCATACGCCCGTAATCCTTTGCCCGTAAAGTGTTTAATTCCTGTTCCGGTGAAGTGCTCAGCTAAGCGCCCGTCGCCGGCACTTGCTCGTAGTGTGCTGACAAAATAATGACTGTCCACGATGTCTGAGAAACGAACTCTGTGAATCGCTTTTTGGAAATAAATTTCGTGCTCGCGTTCATCCCACACGGCAGCCCGGCCCGGTTCGCCGCCCTCGCAGATCAATACGTCCCCTGCTCGGAGCGAAAATTCCGCAAGTTCAGTATCTTCGAACCGCATTTCCAGAACATCCGACAGATCAAAGTCGAACCACCTGACGTTGATATTTCTCAGGTATCTTCGTGGAGTCCCTCTGTTTTTGGCTTTGTCCAGCATTTTGCCAAGCCGAGTTTTCGCCACCGCTCCAACATCCACCCAAGCCCACGACGGGGGAATATCGAATGACTTCGAATTTGAAACCGGTATATTCCGGTTTGCCAAGATAGACGTAGTTGGTATGTCGTTTGGGTTTTGCTCGACAAGCTTGCCGCGAACGGCGAGATCCAGGACGAAGCGGCGCAGACGAGTCACAGCGTCGGGTGCTTCAGCTACGCGATCATAGAGGGCAAGTAGGCGGTCGGCATTCACCGTAGTAGCGCTTTTATCAGAACTTCCTTCAACTGTTCTCGCACCTGATTGACTTCTTCCTCGGCGCGGTTCAGTTCCGCCAATAGTTTCTCGGGAGTGCCGAAGTACTCTACCTCCGTGTGAGGATTCTTGACGTCGAGGTTGTAGCCTCGCTGCTTTATTTCCTCCGCGCTGACCTTCCAGGCACGCTCGCCGTCCTCGCGGTCGGAGCGCTCCGCGTCGCCCCACCAGGCTGCGCAATCCGCCAGGTGCTCCAGCCGGATGGGCCTCGTCATTGAGTAGTGCTTCTGGCCTTGGGGTACCAGGTGCTCCCAGAACCAGACCTCCCTGGTTGGCTCGCCCTTCTCGAAGAACAGCAGGTTTGTGCCGATCGAGGCATCGGGCCGGAAAACGGAATTCGGCAGGCGCACGATGGTGTGCAGGTTGCATTCTTTCATCAGGCTTTCCTTCAGCCGCGTCTTGACTCCTTCGCCGAACAACGAGCCGTCTGGCAGCACCACGGCGGCCCGGCCGCCGGGTTTGAGCAGGCGGATGATCAGGGCGAGGAACAGATCCGCCGTCTCGCGCGTGCGGAAACGCTGGGGAAAGTTGGACTCAATGCCGTCTTCCTCTTTGCCGCCGAAAGGCGGATTGGTAAGCACGATGTCCACTCGTTCCTTCTTGCCCCAGGAGGTGTAGGGGCGCGCCAGGGTGTTGTCGTGGCGCAGGAAGGATGGATCCTCCACGCTGTGAAGCAGCATGTTGGTGACAGCGAGCATGTGCGGAAGCGGCTTCTTCTCGACCGCGCGGAGCGACGCCTGCATGGTGGCTTCGTCCTCGGGGCGTTTGACGTAGTTTTCACGCATGTGGCGCATCGCGCAGGTGAGGAAGCCGCCGGTGCCGCAAGCAGGATCGAATAGCGTTTCGCCGAGCTTGGGGTCGATCATTTGAGTCATGAATGATGTGACGGCGCGCGGCGTGTAGTACTCGCCGGCGTTGCCGGCGTTTTGCAGGTCGTTGAGGATTTGCTCGTAGATATCGCCGAAGTGCTGGCGCTCGGCGAGGTTGTTGAAATCGATATCGTTGATCTTGTTGACGACCTGCCGAATAAGCTGGCCGGACTTCATGTAGTTGTAGGCGTCCTCGAACACGTCTCGCACGACGTTGGCGCGCGGACCGGCTGCTGGCCGGAGTTTCTTCAGCTTCGGAAACAGGGTGTCGTTGACGAAGCGGACCAATTCCTCACCGGTGATGCCCTCCGGGTCGGCGGCCCAATTGCGCCATTGCAGGCGGGGAGGGACAGGGGAGCGGTAGCCGTCCTTGAGCAGTTCGAGTTCCTGGTCCTGGTCATCGATGATCTTGAGGAAAAACATCCAGCACAACTGGCTGATGCGCTGCGCGTCGCCATCGACGCCGACGTCTTTGCGCATGATGTCCTGAATAGACTTGACGAGCTTGCTGACGGCCATTTGCTAGGCAGTTTCCCGGTATAGAGCGGACTGGAGGTCGCGCACGGCGCGCTCGAAGCGTCGCCTGCCGCCGAAAGCGCGGACCAGTTCCACCGGCGTGCCCAGTTGGTCGATCGGCGGAATTCTGAGCACGTTGGCATCGTCGAGATTAAACACGCCCTCGTCGGCGTACTTGTCAAGCAGTGCGCGGAGAACCGCGCGCGCCCTTTCTCCGTATCGGTCAAAAACGTTGCGCTTCTTTACGTTGTCGGCCCGCTCGCGGCGGGTCAGCGGCTTGGCGTCGAAGGCGACGTGGCAAATGAGATCGAAGGGATCGAGGTCCCTTCCCAGTTCCTCGACCAGCACTGTCAGTTGAAGCCCCTCGGCCTCCATCTCGTCGATGATCGCCTGCTTGCGCTCGGCTTCGTTCCAGCGCCGCAGGAAATCGTCGAGACTCGCGAAGCGTCGGAGCAGGGCCTTCCTGGTGAAGTCGCGCAACGATTCGGTGACGAGCTTGCCGTGTTCGTCGAGATAATGCACCCGTTCAGTGACGATGCTTGCGTTGATCCCGTCCACATAGATCTTCTTTATGGGTCCGCCATCGGGCGGCAGCGGTGGGCCATCGGGTGGAGGTTCGTCGTCGCCGGGAACGCCGGGAGGGATGTCGTCTCCATCGATTGGCGGTTCGTCGGGCGGGTCGATGGGGTCGCCTTCCTCCGGCTCGTAGATTTGCACAGGCTCGCCGTCAAACTCCGGGTCTGCGAAGTGGCTGGTCGCGCCGCGGAAGTCGATGAGTGTGAAGTAGAACTTGCGCGTATCCTCATGAACGCGGCTGCCCCGGCCCACGATTTGCTTGAATTCGGTCATTGAGCCGACGTTGCGATCCAGCACGATCAGCCGGCAGGTCTGCACATCGACGCCCGTGGAAAGCAGGCGCGAGGTGGTGACCAGCACGGGATATTTCGATTCTGGGTCGATGAAGCTGTCGAGTTCGGCCTGCCCCTCGGCGTCACCGCCCGTGATGCGCATGACATAGTGGGAGTTCTCGTCAACGAGGTCGGCGTTCTCGTTGACCAGAGCCTGACGCATGCGCGCGGCATGTTCCTGATCGACGCAGAAGATGATGGCCTTCTGGAAACGCTCGCCGCTTTCTTTCAGAAATGCGGTGATCTTCTCCGCAACGATTTTCGTGCGGCCATCAATGACCAGCGTGCGGTCAAAGTCTTTGGTGTTGTAAATCCGGTCCTCGACTTCCTCGCCCTCGCGATCGAGTTGGCCCTGCTCCGGTCGATAGCCTTCGATGTCGCGGTCGATATGCACCCTGATTACCTTGTAGGGCGCGAGGAAGCCGTCGCGTATGCCCTGCTTGAGCGAATAGGAGAAGACCGGTTCGCCGAAGTAGGCGATGTTGGAAACGTATTCCGTTTCCTTCGGCGTTGCGGTGAGGCCGATCTGGGTGGCGGAGGAGAAATAATCGAGGATTTCGCGCCAGGCGGAATCGTCAGCAGCGCTGCCCCGGTGGCACTCGTCGATCACGATCAGGTCGAAGAAGCCGGGAGAGAACTCGCGGTAGAGCTTCTGATGGTTCTCCGGCCCGGTGACTGCTTGATACAAACCCAGATAGATCTCGTAGGACGTGTCGATTCGCCGCTTGCTGTCGATCGCAAGGCTCATTTCGATCAGGGTGCCGTCGTGTCGTTCGATGGTCTTGGTTCGGGTCGAGAGCTTGGCCATGGCCCCGCCGAAGGGGCGAAAATCGTTGACCATGGTCTGGTCAACCAGCACGTTGCGGTCGGCGAGGAAAAGGATGCGCTTCTTCCGGCCCGCTTTCCAAAGCCGCCAGATGATTTGGAAGGCGGTGTAAGTCTTGCCCGTTCCGGTGGCCATGACAAGCAGGATGCGGTTCCGCCCCTTGGCGATGGCCTCGATGGCGGCGTTGATGGCGTTGACCTGGTAATAGCGCGGGGTCTTGCCGGCGCTATCCTCGTGGTAGTCGTGAAGAAAGACGCGTTCGGCCTCCGGTTCCAGGCCTTTCCACTCGCGATACCGCGCCCAAAGCTCGTCGGGAGAGGGAAACGCATCGAGGGACAGGTTCGCCTCGCGTGGCGTGCTGGCGCCGGTGCGGTCGTGCAACACGAAGCCGTCACCGTTGGATGAGAACGCGAAAGGGACGCGCAGCGATTCGGCGTACCCGAGCGCCTGCTGCATGCCGTCGCCGACGCTGTGTGAATTGTCCTTCGCCTCGATGACCGCGATGGGGATGTTCGGTTTGTAGTAGAGGACGTAGTCGGCGCGCTTGGCCTTTCCGCGGGCGACGAGCTTGCCTCGAACAATTATGCGTCCCTTCGTGAAGGTGACCTCCTCACGAATCTGCAGCATCTCGTCCCACCCCGCCTCGCGCAGGGCGGGCGTGATGAACTTGGTGCAAATATCGCGTTCGGAAAGGCCGCGTTCGTCAATCACGGCCCATCCCCCACCGCGCGCTTCGGGTCATACGTTGTTGCTTGTTCTTCTATCCCCCCGGCGGGCAGCTTACCAGAGCGGGTAAGGCGATTTAATTGACTCGAACGCCCCGCAACGAATCGGAATGCTGAATCTCAAGAATGGAGTACTGTCGCCATTCTAAAAGTGCGCGTGATTCTCGCCTCAAGCATGATCGGTCTATATCGAAACAAACTGCCAGCTAATTCGGCCATTGTCCTGCTTGCTTTTCTGCGTCAATTCGAGACTTGAGGGGATAAGCGTTAGCCGCGGGGCAATTTCACTATTTGAGGACCCACCTATCTGAATAGGCTACGATAACTGACAAGGATCAAATCTGATATCGGTTTAAGCTTGGAATTAACAGCCATATGATCGGAATAGTAGTTG
>JAPOVO010000319.1 GCA_026708165.1 Chloroflexota bacterium
GGGAAGCGTGTCCCGCATTGGCCCGCCAGACATTAGTGTCTACTACTAGAGAGTCCGGGATCGACTTGCTAGTCGCCAGTCGGTATGTTCGCTTTTGCTATTGCCATTCGTTCGGTGAACGTGTCTCCGAAGAAGTCCGGCGGCCAGTTTTGAATTGAGCCGTTTCGATTGACCTCAAGCGGATCTAGAACTGACTGACCGTTCTCCAGTGAGCAAAAATACAGCTTTACATCGTCGGTTGAAACTGGTGAGTCGGATCCGTTCGACTCGGCCAGTCGGCGCTGCAAGCGGGCCAGCATGTATTCGCTATGGCTTTCGAACACGATTTGAATATTGCGCTCTTTGGCCGCGTAAATGAAAAAGTCCACGAGGTCCATCTGGACCTTGGGGTGCAGATGAATCTCCGGATGTTCAAGCAATACAGTCGAGCCAGGCCGAGCGTAAAGAAGAGCCACGACGACCGGCAGTACCTGTGAAACACCAAATCCGACATCGGCTAAGTTGGCTTGGTAACCGACCACGTTGGGCGGACGTAACATGAGTTCCCAATACTGGCGCCCTCTTCCGGCTCTTACGGGCGTGATACTCGCCGCGACGTCCAATCTCCGAAGCCAGTTTTCAACGTCGGCTGCTTCTAGGTAATTCTCGCGTCCCCAACCATTGTCGGAGGGAGATGGTCGCTTTGATATCACGCCGCCGGACACTTCGCTTGCAAGAAATATCTCAATCGCCGACTCTCCACGCCGTCCGACGGTTGGCGGCAGTACTCCGCGCCATTGATGGAGCCTGCGCGGTTCTTCACGGACCGGCCCCAAATAATCGATGTTTTCCATAAACTCGTCGATGTTAATCGGGGAAACCGTGAACAGTGCCTGTATCACCCACTCGTACCGAGTAAGCATGGCATCCAGGTCATCTTCGGTCTCTTCTGCCTTTTGTCCTATGTCGAGCGTAACTCGATTTGGGATCCGGTGGATGTAATAGGGTTTGTACTTACGATCTGCAGGTAAGCTGATTGGGATGTTGTCGAGGCTGCGCAAGCGGACTTCGTATTCGTCTTGTTCGGGAGACCGGTGCCAGATTTCGATTTCCATTTCGTTAGTAAGCATTTCGGGATCAGCATTTGGCTCTTTCCGCCCATGCCTGGTTTGAAACTCTCGCAGAACTTGCTTGATACGCTCGACTCTCACTTGTCCATAAGCAGGCCGGTCGGCTGAAATTTGAACGTCGAGCGAGTGCTCGCTAGCTGCGACGTTGCCGAGCGATGAAAAATCTCTGGGATATAGGCCCGTCCATGTGATTCCCAGAGACAGCTTCCGTCTGTAGTCTCTCCCATGGATTATCTCGGCATAACTCCCAAAGTCGGCGTAGTCACCGCGCTCGCCCCCAAAATTCAGAATGAGATTAGGCTCGCGTCTCTCGGCCGTCTGCTTCAAAAGCAGCAGCGTCTGTAAGATGGCGCTCTTGCCAGAACTGTTGGGTCCGAACAGCCCGGTTATCCGGCCGAAGTCGACGCTGTGGTCATCGGCCCACGATTTGAAATTGGAGAATCTAAGTTGAGTAAGCAATGCCCAAGCCTTATCGATTCGCCGAGCCAATCTCGACCAAACTGAATCTCATTCTATGAGACGCGCTTTCGGAGCGTCGATGGTTTTCTTGGTGTGAACACGCCGAATAGTTTTGACGACTGCGACAGTGTCGAGGCGTGGGACTCGGCGGCGGATGCCTGGGAGGACTTCGTCGAGTCGGGAGCGGACTACTATCGCACGGAGTTGCATGGCCCGGCGCTGCTGGCGGTTTGCGGCGACGTGAGCGGACTTCGCGTGCTGGACGTTGGCTGCGGGCAGGGATGGTTTTCGAGGCAGCTGGCTCTCAGGGGCGCCAAAGTGACGGGAATAGACATCTCGGAACGGCAGATTGCCAACGCGCTCCGGCATGAGGAACGCTCGCCGCTTGGAATCGAGTATCGGGTTGAGAGCGCCGCAGAGTCAGCAGGGTTTTGGGAGCCGGGACCGTTCGATCTGGCGACGGGCTGCATGTCGTTTCAGGACATGGCGGACGTTGGCTCGGCGTTCGCGGCGGTTAGGGAACTGCTGGTTGAAAATGGACGGTTGGTGATTTCGGTCTCGCATCCGGGGACCGATACGGTTCACCGTGAGTGGGAGTTGGACGAGGCGGGACAGAGGCTCGGGCTGAAGATCGACCGCTATTTCGATACAGGTCCGAGGACAGTGAACTGGTCGATGGAGCGGCTTGTTTCCCACTGGGAGAGTCCAGCCTGGCGAAGGACGCTTACCGAATGGAGCGAGCTCATTGCGGAGGCTGGATTCGTGATAAGTCGATTGAACGAACCCCGACCGACCCGAGAGCAGATTGCACGGCAGCCCGCGCTCGAAGACGCCGCTCGCCTGCCGATGTTTCTCGTTTTCGATCTGATCCGCGGCGACAGTTCGTAACACCGCAGGCGCGCAGCTTGCCCTAGCGGTGGGCGAGAAGCGAGAGAGTCCTGCCGCGCCTTGCGGTTGCTAAAATTCCCGCGTTCCAGAGATTCATGACGGCCATAGCGCATCGGAGGTAACGTGCCCCGACTGTTCGGCAGAGACTACACAAGGGACGAATTCCTCCAGCACGTCGGCCAGGCGTCGCAGGCGGCAGGCGTACGCGAGTACCGGATACAAGGCGGACCGGCCGACGGAATTCACGCCGCCGACGTATACACAGGCAGCGGACTTCGGTTCACGGTGCTGCCGGGTCGTGGAATGGACATAAGTCACGCCTCGTACAATGGCGTTCCGATTTGCTGGATATCGCCGGCGGGAGAGGTGTCGCCGTGGTCGTATGAACCCGAGGGTCTGGGATGGCTGAGGACGTTTGCGGGCGGACTGCTAACCACGTGCGGGCTGACTCACATCCACTTTCCCGAGGATGTGGGCGACAAGAGCTACGGTCTGCATGGCCGGGCCTCGACGCTGGTCGCCTCAAACGTTAGTGCGGGAGCCGAGTGGGACGGGGACGAATACCGGCTGTCGGTGTCGGGCCGAACCATAGAGTCGGCGCTCTTCGACGAGCAGATGGAGCTTCAACGAACGATTTCGACGGAGTTGGGATCGGCCAGTCTGCGGATCGAAGACGTTGTCACGAACATCGGATTTCGTGAAACGCCGCACGTGATGCTCTATCACATCAACATGGGGTTCCCGGTGTTGGGTCCTGACGCGGAGCTGGTGGTGCCGAGTCTGCACGCCGCGCCTGGCGATATCAATCCGCCGGACGATGAGGAAGGACCGTACAAGTTCCCCGCGCCGCGCGCGGACTACCCCAACACGGTGTTCGACCACCAACCGTTGACGGATGAGAACGGCATGGCGCACGTCGGGCTGATCAACGAGGGGCTCGGCTCCGGCCCGCTGGGCGTGCGGATCTCCTATCGGGCGGCGGAGCTGCCGCATCTAAACCAGTGGAAGATGCTAGGTCTGGGCGAGTACGTGCTGGGCCTAGAGCCGGCGAGCACCGCCTTCGGCACGCGCGAAGAGATGCGCGAATCGGGAGGCATGAAGTTCCTGGCGCCGGGAGAATCCGTCCGCTATCTGGTCGATGTCGGCGTTCTGGACGGCGAGCCGGAGATCTCCGAGTTCAAGGATCTTGTGAAGGCGGTGCGCGACGCCGGGTAACTCTGCCGCGGCGAAAGGGCGCGCGCCCGACCACGTAGAGTCGATTCGGGTCCGGTTTTCAGACTGCGACTCGATGGGCGTGGCCCACCATTCCAACTACTTCCGGTGGCTCGAAGAGGCGCGTTTGGGCTTTCTGCGGGGCGGTGGATGGCCGTATACGGAGATCGAAAAGCGCGGAATCCACATGCCCGTGTTCGATTGCGCCTGCCGGTTCATCTCGGCGGTCAGGTCGGAGGAAGTGATCGAGGTCCGGCTGTGGGTTGCGGTCGTCACCCGAGCGCGTATCGAGTTCGAGTATGAGGTATCGATGGCCGGTTCGGAAACGCCGGCGGCTTCGGCCGGTACCAGTCACGCCTACGTGGACGACGACGGTCGCCCGGCAAGGCTGGATGCGAAGTCTGAGCTATGGCAGTGGCTGGGCAAATGGGGGTCTGACTAGCTTAGGGATACTTTGCGTAGTAACACCGTCCTGAAAAGGACTGCTTGGCAAGCTCCCGGTGGCCTACTTTACGTATGTGATCGCCCGCGCACCGTGGGGCTAGGCGCGGCTGATCGCGTCGCCCGACTGCCAGACGGATTCGGGGCGGCTGAGGGCCATGAGGTCGTCGGCCGGATCGTCCGCCAGGAGGACGATAT
This sequence comes from Chloroflexota bacterium, assembly GCA_026708165.1. Taxonomy (GTDB): domain Bacteria; phylum Chloroflexota; class UBA11872; order UBA11872; family VXNJ01; genus JAPOVO01. The sequence continues at coordinate 4,308 of JAPOVO010000319.1, forward strand.
CGGCGACCTTGCCGGGTTCGATTGTGCCGACTTCGTCGGCTATTCCGAGCAGCTCCGACGCCTGGCTGGTGGCTGAGGCCAACGCCATGGAAGGACTCATGCCGCGCTCGACATAGACCGCCACCTCTCGCGCCAGGGTCTCGCCCGTGTGCTCAACGAACTGTATTCCCATGTCGGAACCGGCGGCGATTCTGACTCCCGCCTGGAGTGCTGCGTCGACGTGCTTGTAGAAGACCGGCCTTAGAGTCTCGACCTTCTCGCGCGCCCAATCGGGGAGCGCGGGATGGGTGATGTTGTTGCCCACGAAATACAGCGTTGCGACCGTGGGCACGAGCCAGGTGCCGGCGCGGGCCATAAGCTCCGCCGTTGGGGCATCGACAAAAGTGCCGTGCTCGATGGAGGTGATCCCGGCCTCGACGGAGTTGCGGACCGCCTCGATGCTGTGGGCGTGAGCGGCGCATGGAACTCCCGCCGCCGCGGCTTCTTCGACGACTGCGCGAAGCTGGTCGCTCGAATACTGACTGCTCGTTGGATCGCTGGTGGGCGTCATCACGCCGCCGCTGGCCATGATCTTTACGAAGCGCGCGCCAGATTCAACCTGGTCTCTGGCCGCGTTGCGGAGGTCATCGATCGACTCGGCCTCGACGCCCAGGAAATGTCCGTGCCCGCCGAAAGTGGTGATGTTGGAGAACGCCGGGAGGATTCTAGGGGCGGGCAGGTTTTCGGCATGGATGTCCCGCAACAGCCGGGTCATCAGCGCGTTCGGGGCCGCGATTTCGCGAATGGTCGTCACTCCGGACCTGACCAGGCTTTCGCAGTTGGCTTTCGCCCAGCCGAGCTTGGTTGCGTCGTCGGCTTGCATGAAGTCTTCGATCGCGGTCGGCTCGGCGTTCATGAACAGGTGCACGTGGCAGTCGATGAGGCCGGGAACGAGATGCTTGCCGGTCGCGTCCACAACCGTGTCGGCTGTCGCCGCGCCGGCACCTACCGACTGGATGCGGCCATCGGCTATCAGGACGTTGCCGACAGATGGGGCTGATCCCGGCCTGCCGTCGTGGATTGATACGTCGGCGATCAGGGTTGAGGTCACGGTCCTGCTTGTTCTATCAGCAAGGCGGCTTCGCCGGGAGTAGTGACCATTTCGTCCGGCTCGTGGATAGCTTCATCCAGGGAATAGCCGTACTGATTGATCCAGATCGTACCGATTCCGACGGGCCCGGCTCCGGCGATGTCCGCATGAAGCGAGTCCCCGATCATGACGGACTCGGAAGGTTGGGCACCGGTCAGTTCGAGCGCACGCTCGAATATTCGCGGATCGGGTTTCCAAACGCCCAGGTCTTCACTTACGAGGACGTGGTCGAGTCTTGAATCGACGTCCATCTTCCTGATCTTGCCCCACTGCTTGCCATGCTCGCCGTTCGTGATGAGGCAGTTTACGAATTGGGAAGCGACGTCCAGCAGGCGTTCGGCTCCGGGCAGAAAGCCGACGCCTTCGAAGTAGTGACGGTAGTAGCCGTCACATATCTTGACCGGCAGGTCGCCCGGATCGACTCCAGCGCGTTGCAGGGCGACCTCCCAACGCTGCTCGCGCTCAAGCTCGTCCCACGCGTTGCGGCGCAAGAGATCGCCGACAATGTATTCATATTCACGGTAGGTTGCGGCGGCCTGATCGGGCGAGATCTGTTCGTGGAGCTCGTCAAGCGACTTGCCATAGGCGCCGCGCATGTGGGCCGTCTCGTCCAGAAGCGTGTCGTCCAGGTCGATGAAGACGGCTTTGAGCTTGTCCGCGCGGAGGAAGCCGGGAGCCAATCTGAGCCTAGGCGTTTTGCGGGGCGGATTGCGTCGGATGCGAGCGGGTCACGGACAGCTAGACGCTGTGCTCGGTGAATACGGCGAGCTCCGGAGCGGCTTCGGCATCTTCCAGCGAGCTTCGGTGAGTGTCGATGCCCACCTGCAACGCGTTCCAGGCCAGCGTGGCGCACTTGATCCGAACGGGGTAGCGCCGTATTCCCTGCAGGGCCTCCAGATCGCCAAGCTCGTCCGGGTCGATCTCGACCTCGCCCTTGAACATACTCTTGATCAGCTCGACAAGGTCCTCGGCTTCGGTCAGCCGCTTGCCTTTGACCTGCTCGGTCAACATCGACGCTGAGGCCTGGCTGATGGAGCAGCCGTGGCCGTCGAACTTGATTTCGAGGATGGATTCGTCTTCGAGCGAGGCGGTGAT
>JAPOVO010000398.1 GCA_026708165.1 Chloroflexota bacterium
GACGGGCCCGCCTGCCGGAGGAAAACCAACTCGCGTTCGTGTGCCCGTCGCTCTACGACACCGCTTCCGCGCCGGACGGCAAGTACGCCGTTTCGGTTTGGGTCGAGTTCGTGCCGATCCGTCCCCACGGCAAGAGTTGGGACGAGTTTCGCGACCAGGCGACCGCGAGCATCGTCAGTCAGATCGAGCGATTCGCTCCTAACTTTGGCCAGACAATCGAGCGCTCATACCTCCATACGCCGCAAGATATCGAGGCAATGGCGGGAATCACCGACGGCAGCATGCACCACCTCGACATGACCCCCGACCAGATGCTCGCGCTGCGCCCCCTGCGCGAATGCTCCGCATACCGAACCCCGGTGACGGGTCTCTACCTGTGCGGATCCGGCGCTCATCCCGGCGGCGGCGTCTCCGGAATGCCCGGTCACAATGCAGCCGCCGCCGTCATCCAGGACCTCCAATAGACCTGGAAGTCCGCTAACGCTCCCTTCGATCCGCTACCGAAACCACTCGTAAACCATCCCCAGCGACCGGTCTTCCAGCGGCAGCTTCACCCGCGCCCCTCCCGACCGGTGCGACTCCCGCATGGCTATCTGGATCTCTATCGCGTTTCTCACGCGCCGCCCGCTGACCCGCGGTTCCTCTCCGCTGTCGATGCACTCGATCACGTTGTCTATCGAATACAAGGGCGACCATTCCCCCAGGAAGTCCGGCTCCGGCAGGGAAACCTGCAAGCGCTCAGTTCCCGCGGGGCCTTCGACATCCCGGAATAGCTGGAATCGGTTCCAGTTGAACGTCAGTTCGCCCGTTTCGCCCGTGATCCGCACGAACGGCGCGCCGATCCGTATCGAGCCGTACAGGCCGTCCCGGAATCCGATCATTCCCGACCCCGTAAACTCGCCGTCGCGCATTACCACGTCTTCATTCTCGGCAAAACCCATCACCCACGCGGCCTCGCGGTCGACCAGGTACATCCAGCCGTTGTGTTGGGCGAAAACCGAGTCCGACTCGAAGCTCAGGACACGCCCTATTTGTCCGTCGTCGATCAACTGCTTCACAGTCCGAAACGCCGGATGCCCCACGCTGATCGGACCGCACGCCAGCGGCACCCCCGCCTCGCGGCAGACATCCACCATCCGGTCGGCTTCGGCGAGCGTATGCGCCATTGGCTTTTCGGTCAGGATTCCCTTCGCCCCATACTCCACCGCTAGCGCCGTCACGTCAGGCCGGTCGTCCGCCCTGGTGCAAACGCACACGAAGTCCAGCCGCTCGTTTCGCAGCATCTCCCGGTAGTCGGTATACAGCGCATCGACGCCGTAACGTTCGCCAAATCCCTCCAGCCGCTCCTCGTTGACCTCGCAGCCTGCCACCAGTTCCGTTCGCGGATGCGCTACAAGTCCCCCGGCGTGTGAGTTCGTCAGCCCTTCACTGCCCGGATGCGCCGTCGGGGGCGGGTCGCGGTCTGGCCGCAGTTCCGGCATCCCTTTCGGCACGGCGCTCGGTCCAAGGTTCACCGGCGGCCTGGTCGCCACGTCGTAGAGCCATCCCGTCCAGCCCAGCCCGACGACGCCCGCGCGAAAGACCGTCGAACCGTCCGGATTTATGGCCATCAGCCGATCACTCCTGAGCTACCACGGGGTTGCGCAGCACCCCGACGCCCTCGATTTCGATTTCGACCACGTCGCCCGGTGCCATCGGACCTACGCCCGCCGGCGTGCCCGTGTAGATCACGTCGCCCGGGAGCAGGGTGATGGCGTCGCTTATGTACGAAATCAACTGCGGGACGTTGAACAGCAGGTCCGATGTGTTCGAGTTCTGCCGCTCTTCGCCGTTGAGCCGCGCCTTGACCGCCAGGTTGGAAGGATCGATATCGGTCGTAATCACCGGGCCCATCGGCGCAAACGTGTCGAATCCCTTGCAGATCAACAGACACCCCATCGCCATCTCGGCCCGCTGGATCGCCCGCGCGCTCACGTCGTTGCCGCAGGTGTACCCGAGTACGTAGTCCAGCGCGTCGTCTTCGGAGACGTTTCTCGCCGTCTTCCCGATCACGACCGCCAGCTCGGCCTCGTATTCGACCTCCTCGACGCCAGTCGGATACACGATCGGATCGCCATTCCCGATAACCGCCGTGCTCGGCTTGACGAACAGCATCGGGATCTCCGGCGTCGCCATGCCGCTCTCTTCGATGTGCAGCACGTAGTTCAGCCCGACGCCGATCACCTTGGCCGGATTCGCCACCGGCGCCAGGACCCGCACGTCGCTCAGATTGGCCGCCGCCCCGCCTACTTCAAAGTCTCCGTACGGGCATCCGTCTATTCCCAGTATCGCGCCATCGTCCTGAAGCGCCCCATACGACGCTTCGCCGCCCATCTCGTATCGAATCAGCTTCATATACAGACCTCTCCATCTAGTGGCGGACACCCACTGGGCGCCGCACGATAGCTAACCGAGTAGAGCGCTCCGGCTCGCCTCGTATATATCCGCAACTCCCGCCTCTTCGGCATCGCCGTCGTGGACCACGATCCTGATGCCGTTGTTTATCTCGCCGCCAAACTTGAGGTGCCACGTGTCCTCGTAGATCGGGTTCAGGTTGATGGTCCCCCAGTCGAATATGTGCCATGGCACGTCGCCCGACGAGGCGAACTTGAACGCCGCGATTCCCGCCCATTTGCCATGCGGGCCGGGTCCCGATCCATCGATCCAGTCGGCTTTCTTTCCGCTTATCTGCGCCGCTCCGTCTCGACCTTCCGAGTCGCTCGACTTCCCGCCGTCGATTTCGCGAAGCCCCTCCGACAGGCGGATAGTGAAATAGGCGTGTCGGGTCGGCCCGATGCTCAGCTCCCATTCGGTCGGCACTAGCTTGGACCGGATGTCGATGATGTTCGCCGTTTCGCCGGGGTATATGTCGATGACGCGGGTCTCCTCCGCAAGATTCCGCCGGTTCGGCGCAGCCCACTCGATAGGCCCCTGCCAGTACAGCGACTGCACGACCCGCAAATGGTCCTCGGCTACCTCTGTGCTTTCGGTTGAAGTGGCCAGCACCCGCCCCGGCGTCCGTCCCTGAAACGTGTCGTTTACGTAGAGGTTGTAGTTTCCGTACTCGGTCAGAGTCGTCATCTCCGGCAGCAGCGGCGGGAAATGACAGTTGACGTGGTCCGACCCCACCGTTATCGAGTTGTGATGCGGATGGTCTCGCGGCGACTCGTCGGTTACCGCCACGCCTTGAGGCGTCCAGACCGGAAACAGGTAGGCTCGAAACTCCCCCTGCGCCAGCACCGTAATCGGGCGTCCGCGCCAGCTCACCTTCGTGCGCTGCGCGCGTGGAGTCGCCGAATGCGGCAACGAGATATATTCGGTCTCAACGGAGAAGTTCTCCAAGTTCTCACCTCCGATTCGGTCAATGCGTGCGCGGCCGGATCCCCTCACCTTCCTTCTCGACTCCGATCGGGAATCGTGCGTTTGCTGTGCGCGGCCCTGATCTCGGTTTCCATTCAAGTTCCTCCATCAAACGCGGTACTCATCCCGCCAATCAGTCCCCTCTCCCCCACGTGGGAGAGGGTTAGGGTGACGGGGCTCCCCGGCCCCACCGCGCCGCTGTTCGCAGTCACCGCCCGCTCCGATCATCATTCCCGTCCTCACGTAGTTGCAGCGAGAGCCGGACGTGCAATCGCATTACAGCAACTCCCTGTCAGCCCGTTTCACCCGCCGCCTTCAGCAAGTCCTTCAGTTTCCCGTAGTTGATCGCCATCGCTTCCTTTTTCGAGCCGCTCGGCGGCGCGAAGTGCGTCGCCACCGCCAGGACAACGTCGCAGCCATACTCTTTCAGGCTGCGGAAAATCGTCACGTAGTCTACGTCGCCCTCGCCCAGCGGACGGTACTCGAAGTCCAGATTGAAGCCGTCTCTGACGTGCAAGTCCTTGAGGTGCAGCGAGTTCAGGTAAGGACGTACGTTGTTGAATCCCGTCGTCGCCACGTCGAACTCGCCGCAATTGAAGTTGTCGGCCGGCCCCCACATCAGCTTGATCCGGCTCGACCCGACCCGCTCGGCTATCTGCCGGAAGTTGGACGTGGTGTTCGTGTAGTTCCAGGGCATCATCGAAAGCACTACGTTGACATCGTGCTCTTCCCCATGCTCGGCGACAACCGAGAAAATCCTCACCAGCTTCTCCATGTCGACTTCGGCGATCACGCCGCCGCGCGTGAGCCACCGCATCGGCCAGGTGGGCTTGTCCGCCGAGTATTCGCCCGGCCAGGCAAACGTGTAGATCAACACGTCGCGAACGCCCAGCCGGTTCGCCAGCTTCATCGTCTTGACAACGTCGTCCATGTCCTTCTGTACGCTCGGCGCGTTCTCGGGAGCGTCGCCGTCTAGTTCGGTCAGGTGGATGAACTTGAACGGGCTGCGCGGACTCAACAGCGAAATCTTCAGACCGTGACTCTCGACGCGCCGCCCAATGTCATCCGCCTCCGCCGGAGTCAGGTCCACGAGCTCCGGTCCGCCCATAAGGTTGTCGAACCAGACGTACTCGGCCCCGATTTCCGCCGCCGCAGCGAGCGCCTCGTCAAACGGCATTCGCAGCTCGTTGAGGAACATGCCCAGCTTGAACCCGCCGTTATTCACTGAAGCCGTCATTCGCAACTCTCCCCCATCGTGGCCGCGAGGCCTCGGCTGGCTCTAACGTCTGTACGCATCCGTGACCTTGGCGACGATCGCGGCCATGTCGTCCACGTCGCGCTCGGTGTATTTCTCCGTGAATCCCCAACGCACCGTCCTCTCCAGGTGAGTCCGCGCGTTGACGAGCCGTTCGAGATCGGCTTCCCGATCCGGTAGGAACTTGTGACTGTGCGGGATCAGGTAGTACATGGCGGGCGAGCACATAAGACCTTCCGCCGACAGAGCCTCGCCCATCTGGCTCGCGTCCACTCGAAACTGCTTTAGATCGAACTGCAACGGGTACAGCCAGTGCAGATGCACTTGCCCCTCTGGGACCTGCGGCGTTATCACTCCCTCGATGTCCGCGATCTTCGCCGTGAAACGCTCGGCCAGATCGACGCGGCGCTTTAGCTGGTCCGGCAGGATCTTGAGCTGGGCCAGTCCCACCGCGGACTCCATGTCGCCGAATCGATAGTTGAATCCGATGCCGTTATGCTCCCGTCCGAGCGGCCCCAGGTCGTCCGCGCCCCGGTCGACCGCGAACTTCCGAATTGCCGCTATTACGTCCGCATCGTCCGAGATAGCCATGCCGCCGTTGTCGGTCGGCAGCAACTTACCCGCGTCGAACGAGAAGCAGCCGATGTCACCGACGCCGCCCGCGATCCGGCCCTTGTAGCCCGCCAGCATCGCCTGGCAAACGTCTTCGACGACGAGGATGTCGTGCTGCCGCGCAAGCTCGACGATCGGGTCCATGTCGCACATCAGGCCGTAGAAGTGGACCGCGATGATCGCCTACGTTCGCGGTGTGATGACCTCTTCGATCGTTTCCGCCGTAACCAGTCCCGTGCGAACGTCCACGTCCGCGAACACGGCTTTGGCCCCTTGCATCACGACTCCCGCCACCGAGCCGTAGTCCGAGATGGCCGAGACGATTACCTCGTCCCCCGGCCCATACCCAAGGCCGCCGATCACCGAGTGAATCGCCGCCGTGCAGTTCGCTACCGCGACGCCGTACTTGGCGCCCGACGCCTCGGCCACCGCCGTCTCGAACTCGCTTATCAGGTCCAGCGTGAATCCGCTGTCCAGGACCTTGCGCACCATACCCGCCGCTTCGGGCGAAATTATTCGAGGACGAGGCGTCGGCAGCGGATCATCAGCCGAGCGCACGGGAGCGCCGCCGTCCAGCGCCAGCGAAGTCTTAACAATCTCAGCGGTCGTCATTTTGCCTCTCCCAACCCAACGCTCGCTTCACGAGCTCCGATTCCCCACTAGATTGTGCTCCCATCGCTGAGCGGAAACAAACCGGCGGCTTGCGAGTCCCGGGACATCTGCTCGAACGCTGGCAGCGCGTCGCCAGTGACCCACATCCGCCGCGAACGGCGGTTGCCCCCGGAAGGCGATATCCTGCCAATCGAAGGAGGTGACCGGTTGAAACCGCGCACGGCGCTCTTCATCGCTTCGGCATTGGCCGCGATAGTGGCTGTGCCCGTGGTCGCCCTGATAGCGCTGGGAGCGTACGGCGCGACATTCGAGAGCGCCGTGCGCATAACCTCCGGCTCCAGCGATCAGCTCAGCATCGACCCGTCTCAGGGTCTCCCGGGCAGCGCGGTTAGAGTCACTGGGAACGGCTGGCCGCCGCGCGCCGATGTTGACATATTCCTGCGTAGGCAACGTGGTCAGGATGACTCCCTTAAAACGCGTCTCGCTTCCGTAATAGCCTCCCGCAGCGGCTCTTTCGCTCTGGAGCTAGTCATACCCCCTTCGCTAATCGGTTCCAATACGCAGGCGGTGTTTGTCGAGGCGCAGACGGCTGAAACCCAACCAACCCCGACTCAGGCCGCGCAAGCCGAATTCAAGCTGGTCCCA
>JAPOVO010000246.1 GCA_026708165.1 Chloroflexota bacterium
GCGTTGCTGGCCGCGCTTGCCTTGCTTCGCCGGGGACCGGTTGCCTGACGAGAAAGCCAGGAGCCCGACGACTACCTTTCGGGCCCCTGAAAATATAGATTGCGCTGCTCGGGTGAATCGTCCGCGCGGCCACAATCACTGGCAAAGCGGGCAAAGACCGCGTCTCGGCCCGGCGCGACGAAGCGGCTTAGAGTTCTCCCGACTCCGTTCCGATGATTTCCCCTACCCGGAGCTGCCCGGTTTCTTCATCCTGGACAAGCTCGAAGTCCACCCGCTCATCCTTGGATACGTGCAACCTGAGGGTGGTTCCCACCCGTTCACAGCCCATCGCACGTTCGGTGGCAATTTCCATGCGTTTGCAGGCTTCGGAAAACAGAGAACTCAAAGAAACCGATCTTCTTCCAACCAAATAGACAGCGTCCCTTCACTCGTGCATAGCGGGTGATCTTACGATAGAAAGCGTTCTCGCTTTTGTCCGCGGTGTGAATGGCCCGGCGGCATCCTATATGCGCAGTCAACCGCCTATCTTGGGCACCGCCAAGTTGCGGCATATCTTGCCGGCTAGTCGATTGGGGATCTCTGGCGGCGGTCTTCCAGCACGAGCGCGATCGCGTGAGCGAGACTCTCGCGAGCTTCCTGTTTGGTCGTGCCTTGGCCATTAGCCCCTGGAATCTCGGGACAATACGCTATGTACCATTCACCGTCTCTCTCAATGATCGCGGTGAATTCGTTCCTCATCTTGCCCCTTCTTGTCGCTACGCGCTTTATAGAAAAACTGGCTCGCCTAGTCCCAGATCGACGCCATCGTCCAGGCGGTAAGCGACCGTACCGTGCTCGGCGCGCCCTGCGACCTCAGCGATACGCCCAAGCTGTCCTCGCGCTCCGGGTAGACGCGGACCCCCAGCGCCTGCCGGCCGTTAACGAAGACCTCCACGACGCTGCGGTCGACGAACACGCGCAGCCGCAGCGGCTCGCCCTCGGCCAGCGAAAAAGGCGCCGTCTCGGGAGGACGCGAGAGCACGTCAGCCGCCGTCGACGAGTAAGAGGTATCTATCGAGACCAGGGTCTCCCGGATCCCGGGCCCGAAGACCCCGCCTTCAATCTGTCGCGCCGCGGGAAATCCCCGTTCCTTGTAGAACGAAATACGCGTCAACTCCTCCCTTCGAGGCGAGCGCAGCACGCTGAGCTCCACCGTCGGCGCGTCCTGCAGATCGATCTCGGCCTCCAGCTCCAGCGTGTCGCCCGACACGCCTTCCAGCACCACGTCCCGGTTTGCCGGAAGCTCCAACGGCCCAAGCCGCCGCTCGTCCCGCCGGAGCGATTTCAGCGCCTCGACCGGCTCGATTGACAGATCGTCGCCGTCTACCGTCAATCGTCGCGGCAGCGTCATGAGCTGGTTCCAGTCGCGCGTCGGCTTGCCCGCGTTCATGTTGAAGATCGCGATCAATCCGCCCTCGCCGTCCGGCGTGGCCGAGGGCGCGTGGACCCCGCACGGCGTGGCCGCGCCGAAGTTGAACTTCGCGCCATGCGTCACCACGAACTTGTCACGCTCGGTGTCGTAGTCGCCGAGCAGGTACTGGCCGCCGCTCATGTGACTGAAGAACAGCAGTATGTGGCGGTCCCCGATGGGCCAGAAATACGGGCAGGCGCCGTCGTCGCCCACCAGCGTGAAAAGGTCGCCCTCGATAAAGGGGTGCATGTATTCCCAATGCTCCAGATCGCGGGAGCGAAACAGGTAGTTGGCCCGCACGGGCATTCTCACGGGACCTTCCGGTTTCTTCCCCGCCGAAAGCGAGTAATACACGCCGTCCTTCCGCCAGATGCACGGGTCGAACACGTTGTACGGCAAGGCCGGCCCGTCCGGCGCGGCTATCGGAATCACCGCCTTGTTAGCGACCTTCTCCCAGTTCAACAGCAGCGGATCGCTCGACACCGCCACCATGTTTCCGGCCTGGGTGCCGTGATACATGGCGATCACCCGGTCGTCTTCCACCAGCGTCGTGCCCGAGTAGCAGTCGTGCTCGGGACCGGGATAGATGGCGTAAGGCAGGTCGCGCCAGCGCACGAGGTCGTCTGAGACCGCGTGGCCCCAGTGCCACCGCGAGTCGTCCGGCGGATTGGCCTGGTAGAACAAATGCCAGCGCCCCTGCCAGCGGCACAGCCCGTTCGGGTCGTTGAGCACCGATTCCGGATTGACGTAGTGATAGGCCGGGCGGTACCGGTCGCCCGCGTACGACTTGCGATATTCGATCAGCCGCCGCATCAGCGGGTTAGTCGCCAGCGCGGCCTCTTGCTCCTCCAGCGTGGTCGGAAACGTGTACGCGGGAACGAGCGATCTGCGATCCGTCATGCTGCCTCCCAGCTTCGACTCGGCCGGCGGGCCATCAGGCCGGTCGCAGAATCTACTAAGCCCCCCGCCCGACCACAAGCAGCCGGTTACGCCCTCGCGCTAGCGCCCACCAGCATGAGTTCGAATCTCACGACGCGGGTTCCCAAAGCTCGATCGCGTTTCCTTCGGGGTCGTGGACGCGAGCAAAGCGGCCGATGCCCTCCATCTCGCTTTCGTGGCTGACCTCGATATCCGCAGACTTCAATTGTGTGATCATCGCGTCCAAATCGGCCACGCGGAAATTCAGCATGAAAGTCTTGTCCGATGGGAAATAGTCCGTATCGGCATCGAAGGGTGAGAAAACCGTAACTCCGGACTCAGTCACCCAGGGCGCCATCTCCATGTTTGTCGGAGCAGGATTGATGCCAAGGTGATCCTGATACCACTTCGCAAGGCCATCCGGGTCCTTTGCCCGAAAGAAGAACCCGCCGAATCCTCGAACGTTTTTCATGCCTCGCCTCCTCTTTTCGCGGAGTGTAGCGTGCAATCAAGTAAATCCCACCAGAGGGATCACTTACCGTGGAGCGTGAGAGGTGTACCCAGATTCGACGGCTTGAATCTGCAAGCCTTCTGGCTCATTCAAGATGTTTCTTGACAGAGCCGTCAAACCGCTCCATCCTGAGAAGACCATTCAACCACCGATTGAGGGACTTTCGATGATTACACCGCGAGAGAAGTTTTCCAGCCAGGCCGCCCCCGAGCTGCTGTCGGCGATGCGCGAGATTGCCCGCAAGGAAGGCCGCCACTTCCAAGCGGTCCTGGAAGACGCGATGCAGACGTACATCGAAATCAGGGAGCAGTCGAAGGTCCGCCCCGACACTATGGCTCATTTCCGGGCCAGCCTCGAGAAGAACCGACGCCTCGGAGAGCTGCTGGGTAAATCGTGACCAGCGATTTCCCGACCTTTGAGGAAGTCGTGGCGATACATGACACTGCTATCCGTGAGTTTGGCGGCTCCACGGGACTACGGGACGCCGGCGCGCTCGAATCCGCGCTCATGCGCCCGCAGCTTGGCTACTACGACGGCCTGATCGAGGAGGCCGCCGCGATGATGGAGAGCCTCGCCTTGAACCACCCCTTCGTCGACGGCAACAAGCGCACCGCCTTCTTCGTGACCGATACTTTCCTGCGCAAGAACGGCCACTTCATCGACTGCGACGGTGATGAGACCTACGAGTTCTTCATGCGGCTGTTCGCAACCAACTCGTTCCGGTTCGACCAGTTGCGCACATGGCTCGAAGAAACCGTAAGACCCGTCGGCGAATTCTGATGTTCCTCGACCACAGGACGATGTGGCCGGGACTCACGCCGACTTCAACGCCCTCCACGCCGGCGACACCGAGACGGTTGTAGACCTCTAGCCACAAGCACCGAGCGAGGGCGGGTCGCGGAGCGCACCTACGAAGAATCGGGGCGTATGATCACGACGTTCATAACCGCTCCCACGAAACGCGAACATGCCTTCCGAAGAACGGCCCGCGAGCTACGATCCCGAAACCCACGACCGCCGCTCGATCCGGCTGAAGGGCTACGACTACTCGCAGGCCGGGGCGTATTTCGTCACGCTTGTCGTCCGGGACAGGTCGTGTCTATTCGGCGGCGTAGTGGACGGCGCTGTCCAACTCAACGACGCGGGCCGCCTGGTCGTAGATTCATGGGAACGGCTGGCCGCTCGCCATCCCTACGTGACGCTGGACGAATACGTCGTCATGCCCAACCATATGCACGGAATCATCGCCATTGCCAACCAATGTAGGGGCGGTTCGCGAACCGCCCAAACGCGGCCCCGTCGTCAGCCTCTGGGCCGCATGATCGGCGCGTTCAAAACCGTCTCGACCAAGCGTTTGAACCTCGCCCGCAAGACCCCCGGCGGAAAAGTCTGGCAGCGGAATTACTATGAACGCGTAATTCGGAACGACGAGGAGTTGACCGCGATTCGCGAATACATCGTCAATAACCCGGTCCGGTGGGAGCTGGACAAATACAACCCCGAAACCCGGTCCAAACCCACGCGCCCCGATTCAAGAGGCGCCCGCCAAGCCGGAGAGGATCGGTCGGCGACGCGATAGCCAACTTCCCCAATCTTGCCGGGTCCCGATTCAGCGAGGGCGGTTCGCGAACCGCCCCTACGGGACCCAAGTTCCCAGTTCACGGACCATCCCTACTGATCTACAAGACAGTTGCCTCCTCCACAGCCCAATGTCTAACGTTCTTCGAACCAGTTCTCGAAGGGGCAGGTCGCCGTATTGACGAGTCATCAACAAGCAAGCGGTGTCGTCATTTGAAGCCGTCTTGACGTGTTAGTATTATGTTCGCCCATTGAAGGCGGCGAGCAGGCAAAGAGTAAGGCGCGCTGTGAAAGTTACGGAGGGCCGTGGATAGGTCAGCTATAGAGTGGACTGATTCGACGTGGAATCCAGTCACCGGTTGCACCAAGGTCAGCCCAGGATGCGCCTATTGCTACGCTGAGGCCATCACTCTGCGGTTTCGGCGAGGCGGTCCGTTTCTTCCCGGACTCAGTACGATCAGACTGCATCCCGACAGGCTTGCTATTCCAGAGAAGTGGAGAGCGCCCCGCCGGGTTTTCGTCAATAGTATGAGCGACCTGTTTCACGAAGACGTGCCGCTTGAATTCATCCAGCGTGTCTTCAAAGTCATGGAGAGAGCCTCGCGCCACACATTCCAGATACTCACCAAGCGTGAAGTCCGTCTTCATTCACTGGCCCCCAAACTCCATTGGCCGTCGAACGTTTGGATGGGCGTCTCAGTGGAAAACCAATTTTGGGCTGAGAAACGGATTCCCTACCTGCTTCAGGTTCCAAGTCGAGTCCGGTTCTTATCGGTCGAGCCTCTGCTCAAACCCGTAGATCTTCGACCTTACCTTGGCGGTTTGCAGTGGGTAATCGTTGGTGGAGAAAGCGGTCCGAGGGCAAGACCCATTCATGCCGACTGGATTCGCCGGATACGTGACGATTGCCGCGAATCGAACGTACCGTTCTTCTTCAAGCAATGGGGCGGTCGTACTAGCAAGGCCGGGGGCCGTCTACTCGACGGCCGCGTTTACGACGATATGCCCTCGACGCCTGAGATCATCAACCGAGCTCCTGCCGTTAATGCATCCAAGGCAAACTCAGGTTCACTGACTGAGACACGCCGTCCGGTCACTTCGGTAGGCATCTAGTAGTTGCCCGCTCCTGCCACTACTACCTGGGACTTAAAACCCCATTCGCTAGCCAAGCACGAGATTCTCAAACGCTACATGCAGGCATGGGTGCCTATCTTCGGACAGAGTGGCTTCTCAGAACTCGTTTACATCGACGGATTCGCTGGTCCGGGGCGATATTCCAACGGCGAAGACGGTTCCCCAGTCATCGCCGTTAAGGCTGCCTTGGAGCGCCAGAATCAAATCGATTCCATGACATTCCTGTTTGTGGAGAAGGATCGAGACAGAGCAGACATGCTCGACGAAGTGCTCGGCGACCTCCCAATTCCCGGGAATTTCACAATTCACGTAGCCAGAGGCCGCACATTCGCAGAGGCAGTGACGAGGTTTCTTGATGAAAGGACTCTGGGCGGACGGCAGCTTCCCCCTACCTTCGCTTTCATAGACCCTTTTGGATGGAGGGACGTACCGTTCGAGCTTGTGTGTCGCATCCTCTCCCTTCCCCGTTGTGAAGTGTTAATCACCTTCATGTACGTGGCGATCAATCGATTTCTTGGACTTCCGAACCAAGCGTGCAATTTCAACACCCTATTCGGTACAGACGAGTGGGATGCCATCAACACAATGATCGAGCCGCAGGAGCGCAACAGAACGGCCCATGATCTCTATCTGGCGCAGCTGAAGAACAGGGCAGGCGCGCAATATGTACGCTCATTTGAGATGTCTAACGATAGAAATGTCACGGACTACTACCTGTTCTACGCCACAAACCATCTGCTTGGGCTCAAGAAGATGAAGGAAGCGATGTGGAAAGTTGATGAATCAGGTGAATTCAGGTTCTCGGATGCCACCGACCGTAACCAAATGGTGCTCTTTCGTGCCGAGCCCCAGTCCGAAGTTCTCCGAACTCAGATAATCGAGCGATTCAGAGACAGGGAGACGACGATCAGGGAAATC
>JAPOVO010000019.1 GCA_026708165.1 Chloroflexota bacterium
GTCGTGATGGACGTTCATGCCACCGTAGTAGAACCAGACCTCGTCTCCGACTTCCAACGGCTGGGTGGGTGTCTCGACGCCGAATTGGTCGTAGCTTCCGTCACCCCCGCGCGGTAGGAAAGGCCGGTGCTCCAACATGCGGTTCCACGAACGCCCGTCGCGGCTGTGATGCAGGTACATGTCCAGCGTATTCGACACGAGATGAAATACGTTCAGCAGACCGAGGTGCATCTCGTCCGTCCGCCACGGCACGAATCCATAAAGGTGATCGTCGAGATTGTCGCGGGAGTCCGGATCGAACCAGAGCTCAGGCTCGGGCCAGTTGAACAGATCGCGGGTCTCCGTTCGGTAGATGCGCCTTCGAGTGCTCCATACGCCCGCCGGCTTGCTGGGAATCACGGGACCGCCCGGTCTGGCGCCGTACCGTCCGTAAAGAACGTATTTGTCGTCAATCGAGTCATAAGTGAGGATTTCCACGTCGCCCAACCAGATGGGGAAAAGCGGATTTCCTTCCCAGGGCGTCCAGTCGATCCCGTCTGGCGAAAAGGCCATGCACAGGCCGTCGCGGTGACGGCCCGCCGGGTTCCGCTTGGGCACGTTCACGTTCCAAGCACGATGGTAGTAAACCGACTTGAATCGGCGCGAGGGATCTGTTTCTTTGGGATCCAGCAGCACCGAGCTGCACGAGGCCATTTCATACGGCGGATAGCTGAACACCGCATTGGTGTCGTGACCGTCTATCGTGAGCTTGCCCAGCGGCGGCTTCTCCCAGTTAAGCCCGTCCGTCGAACGAGCGTAGTAGATGCGGTTGCTCTGCATCTCCTTGGAATGGTCCCAGCCGAAGTAGTCGTAGTAGTCCTCGTACCAGCACTTGAACAACCCGTCCTCGGGGTCCTTGACGACGTTGAACGTCGGTGTGCGGAAATAGGGGACCACTTCCCACGGCTTGTCCCGCTCGATAAGCGGATTCGCCGGATGCTTCTTCGGCGTATGCTGGCGCCTCGCGATGTTGTGCACCGCCCAGATCACGTCGTCGTCGATGAACAGCTGCCGCCTGTTTTCTACATCCTTGTACATCCTGTCGTGCGTATAGGCGACGTTCATGAGCCTGCCCTCCGGAAAAGCCCGCTATTACGTTGAGGATCGGCTAGGGTCGGCAACCGATCCGAAATATTAGATCAGTCGTCCCGCCTGACACTGAGTCACCGCTCCGACAACCGCGCGGGGCGCGTGGATCAATGCGATCGAACATTGTTCAAGCCATTTAGATCGTCCCGGAATCGGCCATCCCGGACTCAGTTTTTCGGCGCCGATCACTACCGTCACGGGAGTGTTGGCGTCGGCAATCACCTTCGCCGGTGGGACACCGTCCCCCGAGTTCCTCCCCGATTCCACTCTCGAACGTCGACGCCTTCAGCAAATCCTGAGTGATATGGCTGCGCAAACCCCTCTTAGTCAGAGCCATCGGTTCCACTAAGCTATCCCGCGGGACAAGAGCGGCGTGTGCCCCAAGGCCATTGGCCTGTCTTGCCCGCTTGGGCAACGAGCCGAAGTCGGAGGAACTCCCCAGATTCAACGCAACGACGACCGTATCGATTATCTATCTCTAACCCCCGGCAAGCTGTCTTCTGGAATGAAACAACTGGGCGCGCGGCGCATCTGGGTGTGGGGATCCATCGCCGTTGCACTCGCGTCTGGCCTTGTAATTCTGGTGCTTTTGGTTCAGAACCGTTTTAGCGTCATCCAGCCGGCGAGCGACTTGCGAAGCTACGGGCATGTCCCGACTGTCCTTGCCGAACCCGCGTTCTACGCAGGACCAATCGCATCCGGAATGGTGATCGATCAGGAACTGTTCCTCACGGAACAGGATATTGCGATCCGTATCTGGCTTGGCTCCGCATACGTAGGTCAGCACGCACGTGCGCGGATCGAGCTGCTTGCAAGCCCGGAGGGACCGAGTCTGCGTTCGGCGACGGTTGACGTACCGCCAGAACCGCGGCAACTCGTCGTTCGCATCGCGCCACCCCCGCAGAGAAGCGAGTACGGCCCCGACAGGATGGCTCTTTTCCGCATCGCGCCAACAACTGGTTCCCGTCCGATTCGCGTAGGGATGGCGCAAGGCGAAACCTACAGCCCCGGACGGGCGTTCATCGGCGGCGTGCCGCTGGCTGAAGGCGAGGATTTCATGTTCGAAGTTGCGCGAGCAGCTCCTCTGGACGAGGTCTGGTCGGCGGTTTGGCGGCAGATCGACGGTAACGCCCTCCCGCAGCGCATTGCCGTAGCGGCGATCTCGATAGCGTTAGCTGCGGCCCTGGCCGCGCGCGTATCGGCACACGCCCGGAGAACCCACGCGGTGCTGCTTGTGGCGCTGGCCGCCACCGTTGCTGCCGCCATCATCGTGGTTGATCGTACGCCGTTAGACGTGTTCCCGGGGCCGGGCTTTACCCCCGACGTGGTCCTGCGCTAGCCGGATGAGCGGCCGTGGTTTTATCGTCGTAGCGGCGCTATGCGCGGTATATCTGGCGGCTCGGGCGGCAACACAACCCGCGAGCTTCGACTTCGACGAGTCCGCGCACTTAGGAACAATTGCGCAAATGCGCGGGTTCAACGGTCTTGCGCCCGCGGAATTATTCCCCGACGTACTTCTTGTTTCCGGGACAATCGAGCCAAGGTTCCATTCATTCCCGCCGTTGCCCTACCTCCTGATAGCAGGCCTAACGGCGGTTGCACAAACGGAACCTACACAATCGGGAGTGCTCGGCATTGCCCGAGGCTTCTCAGCTGCCATGGTCATCATGGCCGTAATCAGCGCCGGCATCGCCACGCGCAGTCTCCAGGCGCGTGGGGCCACCTGGAGCGCAGCCGCAGCCGTGACGGCCGGACTGACGCTGATGCCCGGAGTGCACTCACTGGGCGCCAGCGTCACCGCCAGCACCTGGGCCTTGGCCGGCGTCGCCATTACCACGGCAGCCACCGCTTGGGCCGCACGGCGCGGCTGGTCATGCGGCCCTACACTGACGGTGGCCGCTTGTGCCGCCTTCGTGGTGGCGGTGCGGGCTAGCGCCTACCCGGTGCTGCTGCTCATCCCGTTGGCCATGATCCTGGCGCGCCTCGGTCCCAAAGCGGCGATGCTTCGTCTTGGCGTAATCGCAGCTGTGGTTGCGGCGGTCAACGTCTGGTGGCTCGTCCGCGGCGGCCTCGTGACAGGCGACCCTCTCGGCGCCGGCATCTACCTGGCAACGGTCTCGGATGCGGGGCATTGCATCATTGCCCGAGAAAGCGAAGAATGGTGCCGCGCGGCATCAGGCCCCTGGCCCGCGTGGTCATTGCTGACTTCTACAGACCTGTTTTGGGTTTATCTTTCGCGAATGCTGGTACGTAAGACCTGGATCGATCCGCTTACAATCGGGCTTTGGTTTTCGATGGTTTTGGTTCCCATGGTTGTCATAGTCGCTGCACGGCTACGCCGCGACCGAGTCACGGTAGCGCCATTCCTTCCATTCGTTGCGGTAAGTGGCATAGTTATGCTGGCGATCGCCTTTTTTCTCGCCGTGACGCTGGCCGGCGACATAGGCTGGTCTGTCTACGCGCGAGAAAAGGTTATTGACGCCCTCCCGTCCATCCCGCTGGTGGCGGCGGTCGCGGCGTTAGCCGCGGCCCGTCGTGACCGACTGCGCGCGGTCTTCTTCGGGGCGGGCCTCGCCTTCGCGGCGGCCGCCAACGCCGGGCTTTTGCTGGCGGTGTTGTCGTGACCCGTACGGCCGCGCCGGTTGCCGGAAGCCATGACCAACGCGCATCCACCTTGACTGCCCAGACGCAGCAGCGCCTCGTCACCGCGCTGATCGTCTTGGCCACGCTTAATGCTCTTCTCTGGTCGTTTGTAGGTGGCCCGGGATCAGGCGGCCCGGACGAGCCCTCTCACTTCGGCGTCGTAAGTAAGATGGTTGCCACAGGTGGCCTCGCCGAGTTCGAGGGATACTCACCTGGAGCATTCGCCGCCGGGCCCGTGCGGGCGCAGGTGGCGCACGAGATCACTCCAAACGCCTACGCCATCCCGGTCGCCGCCGTCATCGGTCTCATCGGCTCCGACGACATTGCCTTCAACATTCACGTGGCGAAGCTTTTCAGCGTTGCCCTTTACCCCCTGACCCTGTGGCTCGCGTTTCTGACTTTTCGACGGATATTCCCAGACTCGCCCGCGGCTCCAGTCTGGGGAGTGGGCGTCATGGCCACCGTACCAATGTTCACGCTAGTCCATTCGTATTACACGAACGACGCTCCCGCGATTGCAGTCGGTACTCTGGCTACCTATTCAATCGTCCGCGCCGCGCAGAGCCGGTTTGCGCGCCGAGACGTTCTGCTCGTCGGAGTAGCCCTCGGTCTCGTAGGTCTTCACAAATACACCGGTTTCATTGCTTTTCCTGCATTTGGGATAACGCTCCTATGGAGTCTGTGGCGACATCCGTCTCGCCTAATACAAACAGCGGTACTGGTCCTCGGGATAGCGGCAACCATATGCTCGTGGTGGTACATCAGAAACTGGGTCCTCTACGGAGATCCAATTGGCGTCGCGTTTACGCAGGCTGCCGTAGACGCATCCGGCGCGGCCCCTGTACCTCCAAGGACGCGAGGCCTGAATCCGGTCGAGTTTCTGCAGGAATCTGACTGGCTAGGCGAGAACTTTGCCACGTTCTGGGCAGGCTGGGGACTGGAGAAGCTCAAGCTGCCGGGCGGAGTCTACCTGACGTTTCTGGCTCTGCTTGTTATCGCATCCATAGGCCTCGTCATCCGTGCAATTCGCGCAGGCAGACAGGCGCTTTCCTCTGGACCGCCGTTGCTTTTCATCATGGCGATACTGCATCTCGGCCTCTGGAGCATCAGCTTTTGGAGTAGCTACACGGTCGACGTCGCGTTGAGCGGTCGATACGTCTATCCCACGTTTGCAGCCTTCGTCGCCCTGATGATCGGCGGACTATCGGGCGTCTTCGCCTGGCGCGGTCGCATGGAATCAGTAGTAATGTTGGGCGTTCCCATTATGCTCGCGGCAAATGGCGTTTACTTCGTTAACACGCTCCTTCGTGACATTCTGGACTAGGTTACCCTTGGCGCGCTCTTCGCTTTGGCGTCGAGTCCGTCAGGGCGCTCTTGTCTCCGTCGTCGCGGCCTCCCTCGTCTGGATCGTCTATCTTGCAATGCAACCAGTTCACGTCCCCGTGTTCGAGATGTCGACGGAGCTCACCAGCCGGTATACCCAGGTGCTCACTGGAGTCAAGGGCCAGACGTTCGTCGCGCCATCGGACAATCTATCTCGGATAGACGTTTGGTTCAGAACCGAGGTGGAGCCTGGTGAAGACGTGGGCATCATTTTCTCGCTGCATCGCGGCGTCGGTTCCGGCAACGAGATCGCGTCGCAGACCATCGTCGTCCGGGAATCCAGAGACCAGCTGCGGGCGCGAGTGTCATTTGATCCGGCTCTGATTTCGAAAGGCGACCGTCTCTATCTAAGGTTGACAACCGTTCTCAGTTCGCCCCGTACGCATTTGTTTTTCGCCTACTTTCGCGAAGACGTCTACCAGGACGGTGAGCTTCGCGAGCTCGATCGGATAGATGTCGTCGGGCAGGATCTCAGGTTCAAGCTCTTCCGAGACCCCCATCTCCCTAAGCCGCTGGCGTGGGCCGAAGCGCCCATTGCCCGCGCCATCGAGGCGGCCGGGGAATCAGCCGGTCCGCCGCCGTGGAGTGTCGCGCTAACCATGACCGTCATAGGAACTCTCGCGTTCGCGGTAATCGTCGTCAGCGCCGTACTGGCGTGGCCCAGGCTCGTCGGTGGCTCGGGATATGGAAACGCCTTGGGGGGCGTGATCGTTCTGATCGCGATCATCCTTGCCATTGTGGCGCACGGAGAAGCGCCGATCGGCAAGCTCGTCGTTCAACTCTCCTAGCGTCAGGTTCCCCTGCGCTAGAGCTTGCGCCAACCTCGAATCGCTTCGGCTAGAAGGCCGAGGCTGAAGACCTGCACGCCGACCAGAAATCCGACCGCGGCGACAATCACGAGCGCCGTAAGGTCCACAAACGCCCAGACGGCAAGCATCAGCAGCGCAAATGCCCACACCACGCCCGCCAGCATCAGAAAAAGTTTGATGGGATTATGTCGGACTATCACTTGCACGAGAATCTGCGCCATACGCAGCGAGTCTCTGAACAACCGGACTTTCGACTGTCCCACTCGTTTGCGGTAGTCGGTGGGCGCAAAGGCGACTGCCCTCGCGTCGCTAATCATCGCGAGCGTTAGCCCCGTGGTAAAACTGAATCCGGGACTCAGGAATCCAAAATACTTAAGGCAGTCTTCCTTCTTGAAAATCCGAAAGCCCGAATTGACATCCGGCACGTGGCGTCCTACGACGAAGCTGGCGAACCACCGCAGCCCCGAGCGGGCTAGGACCCGCAAGCCGCGACCGCGGAAGTTCGGGCCGGTCCGCTCCGCGATTACCCTGTCGAA
>JAPOVO010000048.1 GCA_026708165.1 Chloroflexota bacterium
GTCCGACGGAACCACCGTTATGACAGCCATATTTGTGCCAAGCAATGTTCGCTTTTCAACAAGCATTGAGGCGGGCGGGACAATGTTGCCATCCGTCTTGATATCGCTGAGTTGCGTCAGCATCCGGTCGGTGATGTCGATCCCGACGGGCTCGCCGTTGTCTCGAACGCCCACGAAAACAACGCCCGCCTCACCTGAGCCGGGCAGGTCGTTGGCGAAGGCGCAGACCGCTTCGCGGATAGCTGTCGGCGCACTTCCCTCCAGTGTTTCTTTGAATTCAACGCGGAAACTCTCACCATTGCGTACGAGTTGTTCCAATTCTGTGTCGCTTATCTGCATCACCGATCCTTGCCATCCCGAGCGCGTGGCAACAGGCGATCGTGGATCAGCCTAGGCAACGCAACTTCCACCTTCAACCGCCCGTCAACCAACTCAAGTTTGAGCAAATCCCGTCTATTCCAAACGCGACTTTATCGAACTCTCTGGAGAAGACCTGGACTGCCGCTCTGCGTGGGCTCCGTTAGTACACGAGCCTCCCATCCGGTTATATCATGACGTGACAGCGGCATGAATACGACTATCTCGATACCCGACGATCTGTTCCGGTCCGCCGACGCGATTGCGGCGGAGATGGGTATTTCCACAAGCGACCTGTACGCGGCGGCGGTCGCCGAGTACGTGTCGAAGCACCGCGACGAAGACATAACCGCGCGGCTGAACGAGGTCTATCGCGAAGAGTCGAGCAAGCTCGCTGCCGACGTAAGGCGGGCGCAGGGTCGTAGCGTTTCGACCGACACGTAGTAGTCCACCGGGGCGAGGCTGGTAGGTAGCAGTGCGCGCTCAACTATTGGTGGAGATGGGGGCGAGTCGAACGCCCCGTCCAGGAACTTCCGACTGATCCCGTCTACAGGTTTAGACCGTTTTATCTGTCTCGCCGGCTGTCACTAAAACGGACAACGTTGCAACCGGCCAGCCCGGAGAGTTCTCTTCCGGCCCTAACGGGCGTCGGGGCCGGCGTCCTCCCGGCTAAATGTCGCCCGTTTCCAGACGCCGGGGCATACCCGGAACGGACGTCGCGCCTAAAGCTTAGGCGGCGAGAGCGAGTTCCTGTTCGCCAGTCAGTTTTTGCCGCGTGATTTACGAGGTGTCGGCATCCTCGACCTGCAGAGAAAGCCTCGAGTCCCTGTCGAAACCCTGCATCCCCTTGATGTCCTCATTATCTAACGGGATCGGCGCTCTATCAAGACCCTGTACCGGTCAAGTCTGCCCCGTGCGTGGTTCGCCCCCCTTCCACAAGCTCAGGGCAGGCAGACTCATGACACGACGGTTGGCGGCGAGGATCATTCCTTCCGCAGGCGGCCGAGCTGGCGCTCGATCTGGCGTTGAGCGTCGCGTTCCGCCTGGCGCTCCCGCTTGTCGAACCGCTTGAGGCCCCGTCCGACGCCGATTTCCAGCTTGGCCCGGCCATTCGACAGATACATCCGCAACGGCACCGCGGTGTAGCGGTGAGCGTTAATCGACTGCTCCAGCCTCGTTATCTCGGCGGCGTGCAGCAGGAGCTTGCGGGGGCGCAGCGGATCGTGGTTGTTTTCGGCGGCGGGCTTGTAGCGGCCTATGTGGACGCCGTGCAGATACGCCTCGCCCCGCGAGACCTGCACGTAGCCTTCACGCAGGCTGACCGATCCGCCGCGTATCGACTTGATCTCGGTGCCCGTGAGCACCAGCCCGGCCTCCAGCCGGTCGACGATCTCGTAGTCGTATCTCGCGCGGCGGTTGACGGCGAGGTTGCGCCCGGAGCCGTTGGCGCGGCCCGGTCCTGACGATTTTTTCTTCCTGGCCATGGCGACATCAGTCTTCGAGTTGGGACATGCAAATCAGATAACCCTTGGCCCGCTCAGCATACCGGTAGCGGTCAACGAGCCCCCAGAACTCGGTGGAATGGCCCGGCACGATCAGATGCGCCATCTCGTGAATCAACAGGTAGTCGATGACCCACTGCGGCGACTGGCGCAGCCGCTCGGCAACCTGTATGACTCCGGAGTGGAGATTCGCGTTCCCGTAGGACGACGTGAGCCTCGGCGAGAAGCGCGCGTCGGCGGGCTTCGCCTTTCCCGAGAGATATTCCGCATCCAGTTGCTTCGCTCGTTCCAGAAGCAGCCGGTCCGATTCGGCGCGGTCGACCCGGTTGTTCCGGGCCATCCGCTCGCACACGTCACTGATCATCCGGTCCTCATCGTCGGGCGACATCTTCGCGGGAAGCCTGACGCGCAGGCGCGAGCCGTCGAGCCTGGCGGATACGGTCTTCCTACGCCGGGGGCTTTTGGTTACTTCGAGAGTCCATCCGGCCGCGTCGAGCAGTTCGCGAACGGAGCCGAAACCGCCGCGGGCGGACTTGCGGGATCTAGCCGTCGGCTGTGCTTCCGGCGTGGAGAACCTCGGTCGACTGGATCGTCACCATGTTGTCCAACAGCTTTTCCATCGCCATGCTGTGGGAGCAGACGCGCCACGCGCTGAAGAAGTTGCAGGTGCAGTCCCACTGGCCCTCGGAATACCTGACCGTATGGTCGTCGCTTCCCCCCGCGAAGCTGGCTTCGAAACTGCTGAAACTGACGCGTTCGGGCTCGCGGGCGTAGCGGTTGGCCTTGTCGATCTTTCCGATGAGACTTGACTGCAAGTTGGCTCTCCCCTCTCTAGTTAGAACGAAAAAGCGCCAGGACTCAGCCTGGCGCTGCCGGTCAGGTGAATGCCGGGTCCGCTTATGACCCGCTCACCGATTCGTAAAAATTAGAAGAAATCATCCGTCCCAATTCTATAGCAGGCGCGGCAACGACGCTCCTACAAACCGTACGCAAGGCGATCCGCCATCTGGCCTGGCAGCCGCGCCCGGCGTATCAGCTCCTGCGTCTTCGCGACGTCGTAGCTCTGCCGTTTCAGGGTCACTGTCAGGTTTTCGGGATCGAGCAGCATGTAGGCGGCCCTTGGATCGCCGTCGCGCGGCTGTCCCACGCCGCCGGGATTGACGATCGACTTGAGTCCCTTGAGCGTGACCGGCCTTCCCGGTTCGGGAACGGTCACATCGTGTTCAGGACGACCGCCCGCGCCGTCCCGGCGCGTGAATATCACGGGCACGTGAGTGTGTCCCACCATGCACATGTCGGCGTTGAACAGGCGGAAGTTTGGAACGGCGACTGCGAGATTGAACATGTATTCGAAGATGGGGTCGCGCGGACTTCCGTGCACAAGCTGGATATTGTCCATAAACCGGACCGGCCGCAGCGACCTAAGGAACTCCTTGGAGTCGCCGGTCAGCACCTTCTGCGTCCACTCGGAGCAGAGCCGCGCGCCGCGATTGAACAACGATATGTCAAAGTCGCCGGTCGCGGCGCGGTCGTGGTTTCCGGCAATGCACAGAACGTCGAGGGATCGCACTACGTCGATGCACTCGTTCGGACTCGGGCCGTAGTCGACCAGGTCGCCAAGGCACCAGATGGCGTCCACGCCAGCCTCGGCGTCGAGGACTGCTTGGAGCGCCTGCAAATTGGCGTGAACGTCCGAGATCACCAGAACGGTCAAGACGCCCTCACTCCGCCGCCGCGAGCCGCCAACGGATTCGAATGGCCTGACCGGCCCGGCTCATTCAGCGCTTCAGCCGCTCGACCGCTCGATTGAACTGGTCGCCCCTGTCGAATTCGTTGGCAAACTGACCGAACGACGCGCACGCGGGCGAGAGCAGCACCGTATCGCCCGGTCGCGCGATCTCGGCGGCCTCCCGCACGGCGTCTTCCATATCCTCGGCATGGCTGCAAACATGCGGCGGCAGCAACGGCTCAAGGGCCTCGGTCCCGGCTCCCGTCAGCAGCATGACGCGGCCGATGCGCTCGCCGAGACTTCCGATCCGCGTCGCCAGCGCCAGAAAGCTCAGCCCCTTGTCCGAACCGCCGGCGATCAGGACAATCCGACCGTCCAGGGTGGATAGCGCGGCCAGGGTCGCGTCGGGAGTGGTGGAGGTCGAGTCGTTCACGTAGCGAACTCCCCCAACGACCGCGACAAGCTCCTGCCTGTACGGCACTCCGGGAAAGGTGGCGATTGCGCCTTCCAGCGTGCTTTGGGGGATGTCGAATCTCGACGCGGCAAGGACTCCGGCGGCGAGGTTGGCCCGGTTGTGGTCGCCCGATACCCGCGCCCGCTCCCAGCCCGGCAGGTCATCGTCGTGCGAGAACCACAACACCTCGGCGGGCGTGGCGGCGGCGAACGACTTGCTGTAGGCGTTTTCGCGGTTGAGGACCGCCAGGTCCGAGCGGTTTTGATGGCGAACGATTGTCTTCTTGGCCTCGGCGTAGGCAGCCATGTCTTCGTACCGGTTCAGGTGATCTGGCAGAAGGTTCGTCACCACCGCCACCGCCGGTGAAATGCGGTGTTCGTCGAGACCCTCGAGCTGCCAGCTCGACAGCTCCAGCACGACGGTCTGGTCTTCTTTCAGACTATCTAGCATTCCGACGGCGGAAACGCGCATGTTCCCGGCCAGGACCGTGTCCGCTCCGTGGGCCTGCAACAGGTGATGTATGAACGTCGCGGTGGTCGTCTTGCCCCGCGTGCCCGTTACTCCGATAGTCTGCGCGGGCGGCCATTCCGAAAAGAACAGCCCCATCTCCATTTCGATGGGCACGCCCGACCGCCGGGCGGTGGCCAGGTACGGCGAGTCCAGGGGCACCGCCGGATTGCGCACGACCATGTCGACCTGGCGGAAGTCGGACTCGCGGTGCTCGCCCAGCACAAACCGTATGGGCAGCTCCGCCAGCGCGTTCACGCTTGGGCGGAGCTCTTGTTCCGAGCGGAGATCGGTGACTGTGACGGATGCGCCGCGCGAAGCGAGAAAGCGGGCTATGCCCACTCCGCCGCCGTGCAGACCGAGGCCCATCACCAGCACGTTCCGTCCCGTGTAATCGACGGCCTGCTTCACGACGGCGCGGTCCCCGACATGGTTTCACGCGCCGCCGGGTGATCCGGACATACCTGGCACATGCTCATATTTATCGGACCCTAACGTCCCTCAAATGCATCCAACGAGCGCGTTTTTGTGCGCACTTAACCACTGCGATCCATTGACACGGTACCAGGCTAAACATACACTTCCCTTGGTTCCTGTTCTTGCGGTCGGCTACATCGACGTGTCGGCCTTTCCACTGTCGAAAGGACCGCACATCACGTTGCTGAAGCAGGCGTTATCGCTAATAACCCATCCTTCCCCACGGGTGGGTTTTGCTGTCTTTCGGATTCAAAGTTATACGGCGATCGGCACCAAACTGATTCAGTTTCCGAACTAGCGACGGTAAGGGAGGCGACCATGTCGGTAGACTCGTTCGACGTATGCAAAGCCCTGGAATGGTACAAATCGTACCTGTCGTCGGAATGCGAGCTATCGAAACGGGAGATCAGCCTCCGCCTCAGTTGGATTGAGCATTTTTGCGACTCGCTGCCCCGGCGAACGTTGACGATCGAAGAGATCAGCGTTCGGGAGGTCGTCGTCTACTTCGCCGATCAATCCGGCGAGTTCCAGAAACCGCTCGAATGGTACTCACGCTACAAGACGCTTGAGTCGTTTTGGGACGATATGGTCGCCGCCGACATGCTCAAGCAAAACAGCATCAAGGGCATTTACGACGACACCGACATCGAGCCTTACGACGAAGAAAACGCCGTGGTCAGCGCCCCGTCGATCCCGGTCAACTGGTCCAGAGCGGAAACGGTCTACTAGCCATACCGACGGCTTGGCCGTCCATACGCGCTAAGGCTTCAGCAGACCAGAACTAAGACACCGGCCTGCGGTTTCTAGGCTTCTTCGTCGGTCTTTTCGGGCGCGTCTACGATGGTCGTTTCCGTAGTCAGCAGATTTATCGCGGCGCTCACGGCGTTGGTTACCGCCGCCCGCGTCACCTTCACGGGATCGACGATGCCCGCCGCGAACAGGTCCTCGTATTCACCCGACTCGGCGTTGAATCCCACGTTGCCCTCCGCCTCGCGGACTCGCTGCGCTATCACGTCGCCCTCGAATCCGGCGTTTTCGGCTATCTGCATAAGCGGCTGAGCGAGCGCCTGCCGGACGACGTCGGCGCCGATCTGCTCCGTCTCGCTCAGGTCGAGCGCGTCGATTGCCCCCTCGGCTCGCAGGAGCGAGACTCCTCCGCCGGTGACGACTCCCTCCTCAAGCGCGGCGCGGGTCGCCGACACGGCGTCTTCGACCCGGTGCTTCTTCTCCCGCTGCTCGATTTCGGTCGGCGCGCTGACGTTCAGAACGGCAATCGTCCCGCTTAGCTGATTCGCGCGTTCCGACAGTTTTTCGCGGTCGTAGTCGTTCTTGGCTTTCTTGTGAGAGTCCCAGATGGCGTCTATGCGGCGCTGGATCAACTCGGGATCTCCATGTCCCGCGATGATCATGGTCTCATCTTTGGTGACGGTTACAGTGTCCGCGCGTCCCAGGTGCTCCAGGCCGACCTTGTC
>JAPOVO010000021.1 GCA_026708165.1 Chloroflexota bacterium
CTTCGAAGCCGAGCAGGTCAACGAAAGCGAGGTGGTCCGGTTTCCGCTGCGGGACATCGACGCGGTGATCATGAACGCGCCGTTCACGGACAACATGAAGCGCGGGCGAAAATTCGGGCCCGAGGCCGTCAAGGGTATGCAACGCAACGAGATCGAGATACGCGACCGGCTTCAACAGACCGATTGGACAGCCAGCAACGTAATCACGACCAACAGCATCCGCACGTTCTTCACACCACTTGCGGAGTGGTGGAACTCGACGCCGACCCGTCTCATGCTCCTCAATCAAAGGTCCAAGACGCTGACCTACCCCTCCTGGTCGCTCGACCAGCTTCGGCAGATCCACGTTCCTACTAGGCTCAACGAGGAGGCATGGGACTCGTTGCGATCTGCATTCGACAAGGCGTGCGACATCGACCTGCTGCCGATGCAGCAGGCCGACGAGTGCGAAGTCCGCCAGATGATCGACAAGGCAGCGGCATTGGCGTGCGGTCTAGAGCCAGCAACTGTGGCGGACTGGAGATGTCGGCTGGCTGCCGAGCCAACAATCACGAATAGGCATGCCGGCCATGTTGAGGTCGAGGAAGCTCGAGGTTAACCGCGGTGTTGGCGGCGTGAGCCATCGAACGAACCGACGCAGTCGTAGAGCACGCCAGCAGAGCGCACCAGAGCAGCAGCCTGGCTCGGCGGAAACTCCTGGAACGGCTACTTCCTCTCGTAGCGATTCGCGAGTTCGACTAATGTTCTCAACATATCTGACGAACCTAGAGTAACAAGAACAGTTCTGCCAAACCGCCCAGGGTGACAGGCTCTCCCCACATTGGCTCTCGCCCCGTGCGGAGGAAAGGTTTGGTGGGATGAAGCAGACCGACAGCGGCGATGTCCCAAATGGATTCTTGCCGGCGAGCTCATTGGCGACTGACTGATTCGTTGCTCGTTCAGGATTGCCGTAGCACGTCCGACGAAACCTCGCCAATCAGCTCGCTCAGCACCTCTCGCGGCTCATCCCCGAAATCCGGTGTCCGGGGGATTACCTTCTCGTTCAGTAGAGCCCGTACGGGGACGGTGGCGGTAGGGGTGAACGCGCTCTCCGTGGCCTTGCCCTGCAGCTTGAGAACGGGCACGCTCTCCCTGCCGGATCGGGAACATCGCCGAAGCACGACGCAGAAACCCGCCCTGCCCTGCCAGAGCACATCGCCGGGCAGCAGCTCATCCATGGCAATCCGATTCCTGAGCACCTCGAGGCTCGTGCCATGGATGACAGCCTCCAAGCAACGCAGTGCCTGACCTCTTTTTCGTAGCCTCGTCCACTCAGTCGCCGCCCAAACAGTCCGCTCTTCCCGGTCCAGTCCGCCTTCGGACGTATGTGCTAGCAAGACTTCGAGCTCCTTCTTGATTTCCTCCTGGCTTCCGCCCTGCCAGAGCCACGGCAGACGGGCGACAGCGACCGCCGCTGCGAGCGTGAACCTAGCCGCCTCAAGCGAACCGTCGCCCGGCGTCAGTGCGCCCAGATACCATCCGAGGAGTGCGGCGGAGAGGTCGGCCGACGCCATGCTCCGAACGAAGGCGTCTCCATCTTCCGCCGCGCTCGCGCGGCGCTCGAGCCAGCCTGCTTTGCCAGCTGCCCCCGCGAAGAACAACGACGACCAGATGCCGTGCGTCAACTTGAAGAACCGCTCACGGTCCATCCAGCCCCTCCCGAGTCCCGCGCCAAACAGCACCGATGCCACCTTCAGGGCCGTGGCGAG
Organism: Chloroflexota bacterium; assembly: GCA_026708165.1. Lineage (GTDB taxonomy): Bacteria > Chloroflexota > UBA11872 > UBA11872 > VXNJ01 > JAPOVO01. The sequence goes on from JAPOVO010000021.1 coordinate 1,749, forward strand.
ATAGTCAGCGCCGCGGGCCGCGAGGAACTCTGCACTCGTCATGGCCGCTTCGATCTGATCCACGATCCTCGCGATGCGCCGCCGGTTCCGATCGGTCACGGCCCCATCGTTTGGCGGGGTCGTCGGCAAGCGTTCCGGTCGATCGACGACCTCATCGCCGTCCCGGTCGTTGGTGTCGTCGTCTACCCCGGACTCCTCATCCGGTTCATTGGGCTCGACACCGAACCATCGCAACAGCAGCTTCTGCAGGGAGTGGACTCGCCCTTCTCTACTGATGTCCGATGGAAACCAGACGCCATCCAGCCTCGGCGGGCGGTAGTCGGACGCAAATACGTCGTCGGCAGTGAACGTCCGACCGTCCGACTCAACGCCGGTGCCCGTGTGCGATGCAGCGAACACCGGGCCAACCGCAGGCATGTAGCTCAAGTGCTTGCAGAACACGTCCAGCACCTCCGCCCACGCGTCTGCGCCCCATGCCCCCGCCTGGACGCGTGCCCGGAAACTGTCCGCCAGGCTCCTGCTATGTGCCGTTGCGCAGAGCCGACGCTCGAGATCAATCCAGGCCGGCTCCGACTCGACAAACGCGTCATCAACCCGAGCGCGGAGAGTCACCAACTTCGGTTCGGAAGGGCATGAGACACTCACGACGCCTTTCTCGGACTCCTCGAAAGGCGCGGTCTCCCCGTCCACGAGGCACTCGCCGACTATCGCCGACGACGGCGCATAGCCGACCAGCAGGCAGCCCGCCTCGAACCTCGCAGCGAGAATGCATAGCGGGGCGCCTACGGTCGCCGCCTCGACATCGTCCCCGAATCGAACGCCTCTTCCACTTCGCGCTCCACCGCCTCGGGCAGGACGACCCGTTTGATGACCTCCCCGAGGTAGCTTCTGAAAGCGCGGAAGGGGCCCGAACCGTCCGTTTCGCTCTCGAAGAGCGTCCAGATCTCGCCATTGTCCCGCCACCCGCCAAAGGTGAGGTTGCCGCTCCCCACCAACAGCGTCCCTTTTTCTGCGCCAGTCAGCAGGACCGCCTTCGGATGGAATCGGAATCCCATGCCCATCGCGACGGGCACCACGCGGTACCTTGACCCGAGGTCTGTGAGTACGGCCTTCTGGTGGGCGAACGTTTCCGCCGCGCACCCGCTGTCGGCGAAGACCGTGATCATGGGGTGCCCGCAGCGACGGAACGCCGACAGCACGACCGTCTGCACGAACACGAAGTCGATGTTGTGCGTGAGGACGACCGCGTTGGTGACGTTCCTCGCTGACGAGATTACGTCCAGGACATCCGATCGCATCCCTACAACTCCGCAGCCAGCCGGTCGGCGGCGAACTGGCGTCCGCGCTCCGTCAGACCGAAACCCCGGTTCCCCCGCTCAAGAACGCCGAGATCCGCCCACATCCCCAACACGTTTCCTGTCAGGTCCACTAGCGTCTCGGCCAACGCGCTGAGCAGCAGTTCGATCGCGAAGTGGACCCGTCGCCTGAGATCGTACTCGGCCCACGCGGCCCCAACCTCGCTGCCGGGTCCTCTCTCGACGGCTTCCTTGTAGGCGGTGCCGATGAGTTGTGCGGAGGACATCGTCCGCGTGGCAAGGTGCGCGAAAGCCCACCGACTCGTCGCCAGGAATCGTCGATAGGCGGCAACGACGTCGGGTCGATCGACGTACGGTTCCACGAAGGCATCGAGCAGCAGTTTACGTTCGCCCGGCTGTTCGTCGAGCGCGTTCACCGAGAAGAATCGCGCCTCCGTAGCGAGAGCCGATGCCGTCGCCGAGCCGCCATGGAGGATCGCCTCCACGAGCGCCGAGCCCTGCATTGCTTCATGCCGCACCTTATGAAGAGCCTTCCCGCGCGACGGGATCACGACCGGGAGTTCTCGGTCTCCCGTCTCGACGATCCCGAACGAGCGGCACGGCATGACGTACGTTCCGTACGAAGCCCCGCCCCGGGCGTCCGGCAACTCCACGGACCCGTTCGCATCCAGATCCAATAAGGCATGAGTGAACAAGTCCGTTCGCGAGCCAAGCACACCGTAGACGTCGCCACTATGCTCTTGCTTCTCTGTCGCCCGGGTTGCCGCCAGAATCACGAACTCTAGGCGACCCAGTGTCTGATAGAACCGGCTTTCGTGGAACGCCGCCTTCCCGCCGCCTTTGCGCAGTTCCTCTTCGTAGAACTCGGCGACCACCCAAGGCAGCAGAGACAGGTACCTCGCGCGGAGCGAGATCGTGGTGATGCCCGCTACCCATTCCCGTTCGATGCTCTGGTCCAACCGGCGCAGACCCAGTATGTCGAGTCCCCCGATCTTGTCGCGTTCGCCGGCGTTCCAGAAGGTCTCCATGGTCGCTCGCCGAAAATCTCCATCAATTGCGACCGCATGCCGCCTTTCCCAACGGCGGGCCGTACGTCTCGCAAAGCGCCTGCCCTGTCCATTGGAAATTCCGGGATCTCACCAGCCGTTACCGCCACGCTAAGCCGCTAGTTCGCCCGAACCCACCCCTCAAGCCAAGCCGGTCATTCGGAACCAGCCCCATGGAGTTTGCAGTCCGGCCGACATTGTAGACGCAATACAACTGGTGCTTGCCATGCGGTGGTGGTGCAGCTTTGGGATCAGCATCACAAGCACTGCTGCCCGACGACTACTGGCGTTGGCCGAGGACCATAGCAACCCGGGCGTGAGGCGGTTTGTCGCATTGCAGAGCCAAACCGCACCCCAAGAACAATGTACCCAACACCCGTCCGAGGCGCATCGCACGCCGCCCCCACGTCCCACCTGGGTCGGGCGGGTTAGGGGGCAAGCTCCAAAGGGTCGACCGCCTGATGCTGGAGTCTCTCCGCGCATTGTCGGGAGAGCGCTTCGGCAAAGTCGCATGGCAGGGCGTTGCCGATCATGTTGCAGACGTAGTCCATGTAAGGCGTGTCTAACCGGTAGTCGTTTGGGAAGGTCTGTAGCAACGCGGCTTCGCGTACCGAGATGGTTCGGTCGGCGTCCGGATGGCCGAATCGTCCTTTGCTGAACGTCGTGCAACCTCCGGTGATAGTTGGGGCCGGGCGATCCCATTGCATCCGGCCATAGACGTTGGTGAAGCCAACGTAACCGTCGCGATGGCAGGTGGGTCGGAGTTGCTCCGGGATCTTTGTCCAGGTCTCGCCGGCTGTCGCTGCCTTGATGCGCTCCAGGTTCTTCGCGGAGAGCTTACGCACGACGTGCCAATCGGATCGTTCAACATCGCCTTGGGCCTTGGCTTCGGGCAATGTGAGAGGGACCGGCATGCCTTTGATCGCATCGCGCACCGTTCGCCACGGGGCAAGATCGCCGCATGGAGACTGGGAGTGTGTAGCGCGGGGAAGCAGAATCTCGAAGTCCAAACCTCCCAGCATGACAAGCCGTCGTCGGAACTGCGGAACGCCGTAATCGGCAACTTGGAGGACGCCCTCGGTCAATCGATAGCCGAGCGTCTTGAGTCGGTCGCGGAGCTGGTGGTAGAGATCGTCGCCTTTCTGCGTCAGTCCGGGGACATTTTCCATCATGACCGCCTGCGGCAGCGTTTGCTCCGTCAGGCGCGCCATCTCAAGGACCAACTGGTTGCGAGGGTCTTCTTTCGCTTTGTACTTGGCGGTTAGGCTCGTGAACCCTTGGCAGGGCGGGCATCCGGCGAGAAGGTCTATGTGGTCGGCACCGGCATGCTCTAGTAACGCCGAGCCGGACACAGTCGCAATGTCCTGGTTTAGGCAGCGGACCTCGGGGTGATTGGCCTTGTAGGTCGCGAATGCGTGCGCCTCAAGTTCGACGGCCGCAACAACGTGGAACCCTGCGCGTTTGAGACCGACCGTCAACCCGCCCGCACCGGCGAAGATGTCTATAGCGGTGAGTTCCACGTTCTCTAGCTGTCCGCAATGCGCCGTGGGGTGGCGGCCCGCTGACGTTCTGCCTCGCGCAGGAAATCCTGGTGGACCTGTTCCGTCTTGAGGAGAAACGCAGCCCAGTCAAGGTGGGTCAGCTTGTCTGTACCAAGGTAGCCGTCGAACGCGGCGCGCTGAGTGTCGGTTAGTCCAACGTCGTCGCAGACCACGGTAACGTGGAAATCCGGGTAGTGCTTGCTGAACTCGCTGTGGGCAGGGTCGGAGAGAAACGCGTCCATGTTCTGGTAGTAAGTGACGATCCTGTCCATTTCGGGATTCGTCAGCGTGTGACGCGGTTTCTTGATCTCGATGATCTGTACCGTGCCCTCTTGACTGGACAGGACAAAATCAGGACGTCTGCCCGATTGCTCGAAGTCTGACAGGGAGATCGCTTCGCCGGTTTTCTCCTCGTAGTACTTCTCGAACTCCTTGCGAAGGCTTGAGAACGTCCGATTCTCCGTGACGGGTGCCCACTCGGGGTTGATGAGCCACGGTGCATCGGCGATCAGCTGCTGAAGTTCGTTTTCGTCGGTATCCTCCGAGTCTTTCAGAACCTCTAGTCGTTCGATGACCTTTAGGCGGTCTCTTGCAATTCGACCGAACGACGAGAGTTCCGCCATTCGTGCGGTTCGCAAGAACGAGCCCAGCACCGAAAGCGGTCTGTCTGCGTCGGCAGCCGCTTCCTTCATCATGGAGTTGAGCGTGATGTGGGGAGCGAGCGTGATGCTCAGATCGACAAGCTCGACGACGGCTTTGGAATCCTCGGCTTCTCCTCGGCTCATCGTACGCCCCAACGAACGAGCCATGTCACTGGCGTTGTCTCGGAT
>JAPOVO010000224.1:0-6190 GCA_026708165.1 Chloroflexota bacterium
TACGACCTTGAGCAGCTCGGCATCGCCAACAACGACACGACCCTCACCGCCTACATCCACGAGGGCATTGAACGCTCGTCGCCGCGCCGCCCGGAGAACGCGGTTGGACTCGAACAAGCGCTCGTCGATTCGTTCGCAAGGCTGCGGCATTCGCGGTGCCATGCGCAAGAAATCCACGAAGGGACATCTGCAAGGTAGTTCCAGCGTTGGCAGCGCTGCGACCCGGTCGCACAGGTAGCATCGTTGTCGTGGTGGAAGCGTTCGGCTTAGTCTAAGTGTTGGCGGATCGCAGGTCGAAGTGGACTACATACAGGCGAGAAAGAGACTCATCGATTGGGTGCGCCGTCAGCTCATGGGACCCGCGGGCGAAGGCGAGCTCAGAGTGTCGCCGCTAGTCCGGTATCCGACAGGAGTACTGTATCCGGTCGAGCCAGACGAGTCGGGCAGGGATCCCGCCCTGATCGATTCGACCGAAGATGGCGGGCTGCTGGATGAAGACGCGGAGCCGGATGAGACGGGTGAAGACGATGACCCTGCCCGGGCACGGCCCGGCCGACGCCGCCGATACGTGCCGCCCTCGTCGGTAGGATTCTCATTCTTCGTGCGTGGCGAGGCGCAACTGTCGATTACCGCCTCCGCCGCCACCTACCGCGCTAACGAGGAACGAGACGCAACGGGTCAGTTTCGGCCCGGACGATTCGAGAGAATTCCGTTAGAAGAACACACTGGGACTTGGTCCAAGGCGGCGCCTCCGGAAGAGTCGATTTGGCAAGGACGAGGCGGAATCGACGTTCGTATGCGAGAGTACCGCAGCGGCGCAATCATTACGGTCACGCTGGTCAACCGGAACGAGGTCGACGACGTGGCACCGCGCCGCCGGCAGGCCGAGCGTGTTGGCAAGTCGCTGTTCGAGGCGCGGATTGAGTGCATTGTGGAAAGCGGCGATCTTGCCGAGTATCCGCGCGTTGACCCGAGTTTGCTAACGGAAGAGGAGCAGGAACTCGAACTGCAGTACCGGCACCAGCGCATCTACGCCGTGGGCCATGGTGCTGCAGTGGACTGGGATGTCCCCGCAAACGGGATGGCCCGGATCCGTTCGCAGTTCATGCCTTGCGTCGAAGTGCCGATCACGACCAACGAGTTTCGCGAACGCGACGCCGACTACGACGTGCTCGAGTTTCGGTGCTTGGCGGAAGCAACGAGAATTGAGGACCTCGAACAGTTCGTCGCCGGCTACCGCGCTTGGGTTGCTGGGCAGCAACGCACCGCTGCAGGTCTGGATCACGAGCTGGAGCGCACTGCGGCCGGACGCATTTGTGATCGGATGGAAAAAGCGCTGGCCCGAATGGCCGGAAGCGTCAGTCTGCTCCGAGAGAACCCCCGTGCTGCGGAGTCGTTCCGTCTGGCTAATCGTGCGATGCGCCAGCAAATGCTGCGCCCTAGACCTGCATCAGGCAACGAAGCGGATACGGAACCCCGATGGCGACCGTTCCAACTGGCGTTTCTGCTCACGGTTATGGAGTCCGCCATCCGCGAAGAGGACGAGTTTCGGGATGTGCTCGATCTGATCTGGTTCCCGACCGGTGGCGGAAAGACCGAAGCCTACTTGGGTCTGATCGCCTTCCTGATTGTCTGGCGACGGCTCCAATACCCCGGGTCCGGGGGTGGAACGGTGGCGTTCATGCGCTACACGTTGCGCCTGTTGACACGCCAACAGTTCGAACGCGCTGCGCGGATGATCTGTGCATTGGAGCTGATGCGCAGGAACGACCCTCGCCGACTTGGGGATGAACCGATCCGTGTTGGCATGTGGGTCGGTGCGAGCGTTTCCCCCAACCGCTTTAAGGAAGCGGCACAGAGAGTGCGCGAGATTGCTGCCGGCTCGACTGACGCACGGCACGCGCTCGTCATGGATGGCTGTCCCTGGTGCGGTACGGCGTTCGACTCGTTGCACGGCTACCGCGCCACGGCTGACGAGTTCGGCTTTCGCTGCGTGAATCCGGACTGCGGGTTCGGACGGTGTTCCGAGCCCTTGCCGTGCAATGTCGTCGACGAGGCCTTGTACGAAAGCCCGCCGTCATTGCTGATCGCCACCCTCGACAAGTTCGCGCGGGTCGCCTGGGAAGATCGTGCGGGATCCTTCTTCGGCGTCGGGCCCGGCAACCACTGTCGCCCGCCGGAATTGGTCATCCAGGACGAACTACATCTCGTTACCGGTCCGCTCGGTTCCATCGCGGGGCTTTACGAAGCCGGGTTCGACACGCTGCTCGCCCAGCGTGTGCGTCCCCAGTACATTGCTTCCACGGCGACCATTCGCATGGCGGAGGAGCAGGTTCGCCGCATGTATGGGCGGGAACTAGCCGTGTTTCCCCCGCCCGGATTGTCCTGCGACGACTCGTACTTCGCGCACACCGACAGGACACGCGCGGGACGGGCCTACGTTGGCTACTTCGCCCCTCTGCTGGATCAGCAGCATTGCCTAGCGCCTTTGGCCGCCGCCCTGCTGGCAGCGCCGGCGGTGCTATTCGAGGGCCAGACGGACCAGGAAGCGCTCGTCGACGCCTGGTGGACGCAGGTGTTGTACCACGGCAGCCTGCGCGGCGTCGGGAACAGCCACAACGCCTTCCTGACCGATGTACGCGACTTTGGCCGTATGTTGGGTGCCTCCGACCAAAGCGGCGCAGCCAACGGCGACGTCGCCCGGTTCCAGAACCCTCGAATCGAGCAGCTCACGAGCATGCAGACGGCGGAGAAGAACGCTGAGACGTTTCACCGTTTGGCCATGCCGCGAACCGAATCCGAAAGCCTGGACGCGGTGTTGGCGACCAATATGGTGTCCGTCGGCCTCGACGTGGCGCGGCTCGCGTTGATGGCCGTCAACGGCCAACCGCTGACCACGGCCGAGTACATTCAGGCGACCAGTCGGGTGGGACGAGCCGATGTCCCCGGCGTGATATTCGCCAACTACTACCGCCATCAGGCGAGGAGCGTTTCGCACTTCGAGAGCTTCCGGTCGTACCACGAGTCGTTCTATCGGTTCGTGGAACCGAGCAGTGTAACGCCCCAAACCTATCAAGTCCGTGCCCGGGCCCTGCACGCGGCGCTCGTCGTCGCCGTCCGGCACGCGTGCGCCGACCTGCGCGGCAACGAGTCCGCTGGATTGTTCGACAGGAATGCACCAGACGTTCGAAAAGTCATCGCCGACTTCAAGAGGCGTTGCGCGAACGCGGTGGATTCGGAGCAACTGCCCGACTTGGCAGCACACGTGGACAGTCTCGTCGACGAGTGGCACGACGAGGCGTTTCGCTGCAAAGCCGACAAAAGGGCCCTCCACTATCGGGCGCCGCCGCGTGAACGGAATGCCGAACGACTGCTCTACGGTCACGGCGACACCCATCGCTCCGGGCTATGGATGACATTGCAGTCGATGCGCAACGTGGAGAGCGAGGGAGTGCTCAGGATGCATGGCTGACGAGTTTCTGCCGGTTCGCCTTTCGCACCTGCTGCGCCACTGCTCCGTGGGTGCGATCGCCCGTGGGGAAGACAGCCTCGTCGTCGTGCGCGACATCCGAGGTTGGTTCGCCAGGGGCGAAGATCCGCGCGATCAGGAGATTCGCTATGTCGACCAGGTCAAGAGCGCTCTCGGAATCAGCCAGATCTTGTGCAGGCCCCCCGTCAAGCGGGAGCGCGACGGCAACACAACGGGCTGGATTCCGGCGCAGCGGTTCCCCTCTTGGATGCGCTGCCTTCAATGCGGCCTGATGCACTATGCCCCGTGGCGCCGCGACGATTCCGAAGAACACCGTTGCGCAGCCTGCGGAGGCAAGTTGGAGCAGTCGCCGTGGGTGCTCGCGCACGAGAACGGCTATCTGGCGGATGCGCCGTGGCACGAGTTGGCCCATGCGGATCCGCGAAATCCCGCCGCGCGGCAGTGTCGGGCCGATTGGCGGGAGCCCTATCTGAAGTTGGTGGATGACGACTCCGGTCGTTCGATAAGGTGTACGCGAGATGGTTGTGGTGCATTCGGTCGCTTGGAGTCGCGATGGCCCTTTGGCACCAAGACTTGGCAACAGCCTTGGATCCCCGAGCCGGCTCCCGACCCTCCCAAGGAACCCGCCTGGCTACTTGAGATCAACGATGTCCGTGTGCATTCCGCCGACAATCGCACGGCGCTGGTCATTCCGCCGGAGTCGAGGATTCGCCGGGGCACCGTCGTGGACCGCCTCTACGGCAACTCGAAGGATCAACAGCAAATACGGCGTGCCCGGAACCCACTGGCACGAGCGGGAGCGATCCGAACGATGGCCGGCAACTACGGTTGCCTGCCCGTGGACATCGAGCGTGCCATGCAGCAGATCGAGGAGGGTTACCCGCTCTTTGGCCAGGCGACAACGTCGCGGGATCTTCTGGTTGGTGAATACTTGGCGCTTACGGAACCCATTCCCGACCTGAAAGAGGACGAGGACTTCGTCACGGATCACCACACGCCCGCTTGGCGGAAGCTCACTCAGACGCTCGATGACGACTTCCTGCGTCGTGCCGCGGCTACCGTCGACCAATTGGTGGCGGTCGACAAGCTGAAGGAGATCATGGTCCTGACGGGATTCCGACGCGTCAACGGCGAGTCGACGACGCCGCCGGACATCACGGGCGAGGGCGATTGGCTTCCCGCTATCGAACTCTACGGCGAGGGATTGTTCTTCACGCTCGACGAGTCGTTGCTGCGGCGTTGGGAAGCGAACCCCTCGGCGGTCGAACGCACAGCTGCCTACAAGCAACGTTTTCCCTCCGCACCGCTGCGCACCGACGTCGACATCTCGTCCCGGTTTCTCCTTTGCCATACGGTTGCACACCTGATGATTCGGCAGATCGAAGCGTCGGCCGGCTATCCTGCGGCGTCATTGAAGGAACGCATCTATTGCGCGAGCGGTGCCGAGCCGATGGCCGGCATACTGATCTACGTTGCGGTTGCGGACGAGCGGGGCTCGTTGGGTGGCGTCATGGAACTGGCGGCGCCGGAGCGCTTTCTACGTTTGCTCGCCACGACCTACGAGTCGGCGCAGTGGTGTTCGCTCGACCCGGTCTGCGGAGAGCAAGAGGGCCACGGTCCGGGGTTGCTCAATCGAGCGGCGTGCCACGCTTGTGCGCTGGTGCCGGAGACGAGCTGCCTATACGAGAACATCCTCCTAGATCGAGCATATATCAAAGGCGGCGCGGACTTTCCGAGTCTGCTGGACACGTAGACCAAACCGCAGATGGCCAAAAGGAAGTTCGAACTCCCGGGAATTCAGGATCTCAGCAAGGAGCAGGAGGCGGCACGCGCATTCCCGAAAGAGGGCCGGCACCTCATTGTCGGCGGACCGGGAACGGGCAAGTCGGTACTGGCGCTGATCCGCGCCCGGCGGCATTCGAGAGACGACGACGATTATCTGTTTCTAGTCTTCAACCATCTCTTGGACCGGGCGAGCGGCCAGTTGTTCGGCGATGGGCTCAAAAGCCGCACTTGGGACAAATGGTTTCGGGATATGTTTCGGGAGACGGCGAAGGAGACGGTTCCGCGCCATCCACCTGACCACAGAGGCTATCGGGCCATTGACTGGGATGGCGTTAATGAAATCGTCCACGCACTGCCCGAGGTCGGTGCTGACTTCCCCTATCTGGTCATCGATGAAGGCCAAGACATGCCGTGCGAGTTCTACGCGAGCCTTGTAAACCTCGGCTTCGCTCGTTTCTTCGTCGTTGCCGATCAGAATCAGCAGATCACGGAAGCAAATAGCAACCGGCAGGACATCCAGAACATTCTTGACATCGACACCGAGGACGTCATCGAACTGAGAGCGAACTACCGCAACCGATATCCCGTCGCGCGACTGGCAAGGGAGTTCTATACGGGCGATCCAGCTTCCCCGCCACCGGATCTCCCGCCAGAGAGCCGGGGGGCAGTCCCTCAGCTCTTCTCGTATCGACCAGAGGACATTGAGAAGGTGGCAACCCGCATTCTGCGTTTCGCCGACCGGGATCCGCGCCAACTCATCGGCGTGATCGCACCGAGCAATACCGTCCGCGAACGTTACTTCGACGCACTTCGAACATCAGACGCAAAACTGGACAACGGTATGCCTTCGGTTAACACGTACTATATGGGTGAACGTGCAGCCGTAGCGTTCGACGAAGGCGGCATCCTCGTCAT
>JAPOVO010000224.1:6200-6477 GCA_026708165.1 Chloroflexota bacterium
CGTCATCAATGCCCAAGCCTGCAAGGGCTTGGAGTTCGATTCGGTGGTCCTGGCGGACATCGACGAGCACTACCATCGCCGGGATGATCGGGACATCGCCAAACGCCTGTTCTACGTCATGGTCGCAAGGGCGAGAGAGCGCGTGTTCATGTTCCAGAAGCAGAACGGGAGCAACCGGATCGAAGAGATCCTGCCAAGTGACTCGAACGTGCTGCAGCGAGAGGTCTTTCGATGACGAGGGAGGATATGTTCGGGGGCCAAGACCGTCCGCCTCGAG
>JAPOVO010000405.1 GCA_026708165.1 Chloroflexota bacterium
CGTTCCTCACCCCCGTCCTTCTCTTCCAGGACGGCAAGCTGGTCCTCAAATGCGGTGTGCGCTTCGGAGATGCTCGCCGAGACGCGGTCAAACTCCTCTGGCGTCGCGGCGGAGATCAGGCGCGGAGCTGCTGCCACCAGAGCGCCGCTGTACTGCGCAACTCCGAAAGACGCCACCACCTCGGGAACGCTGCCCTCGTTCACGCGGCTTTGAACCTCGCCCACGCGGTTAAACGAAAACCATCCGACGAGACTCGCAGCGACGGTGAGCACCACAGCTCCTCCGATCCCCAGATAGAGCTGCATGGAGATTCGAAAGCGGCTTTCGAGCAGGCTCCTTAGCCGGTCTTTCATGATCCCGTTGCGATGAGCGTGTTGATTGGGTGATAGCGGCCGTCCCTACCTATCACCGTTAGGAACACTTTGTCCGAACCTTGGTTGTCGCCATCGCCATAGCGCAACTGGAACCCGTCGATATCGATTACGTCGGCGCTGCGCAGACTCTCCAGGAAGCAGGCCCTTTTGACGTCTGGTCCGCACCCGTCAAGGCCAGCGATAGCCAGCCGGCCTGCGAGATAACCTTCAAAGGAGACAAACCCGGGGTCCGCGTCCGGATCGTAGGCAGAGAGGGCGCTGAGGTATGAAGAAACAACTGGCAGCGAGTCGTCCGTTGGGAAGGGGACGACCTGGGTCACGTAGACTCCAGCCCCCTCGGGACCGAGTTCTCTCGCGAGCGCGTTGCTGCCTACAAACGATACTGTGAGGAAGATGGGGGCCTGCCCCATATGCCTAGCCCACAAAATCAAGGCCGCTACCGGCTCGTAAGCGCCAATCATAATCACCGCCTCTGGAGCGCCCTGGTTTAAGTCGAGCAGTGCCGTTTTCACAGCCATAGTGTTGCGTGGATACAGGCCAATGGACACCGGTTCCATGCCGCGCCGGTCCAGCGCCAGCCGGACACCTCGCCAGCCGGCGCGGCCGTAGGAATCATCCTGATACAGGACGGCGATGCGCTTGATGCCCAGATCGGTGGTAAGACGAGCGACCATCTCCTCCGTTTCTTGGTAATAGGACGCGCGAAGGTTGATGATGTTGTCCCACTCCGGGTCGCGTAAAAACTCGGCGCCCGTAAACGGGGCAATGAAGGGAACACCAGCGTTGGCGGCTACTGGAGTGGCTGAGCGCGACGTGGGCGTGCCGACCTCGCCGATCAACGCGAATACTTGCTCTTCCTCAATTAGCTGAGTCGTGTTTGCAATTGCCGCTTCGGGTTCATAGGCGTCATCCCGTGTTATGAGCTCCAGCCTCCGGCCGTTGACGCCGCCGCTCTCATTCACCTCATGGAAGGCGGCCTGGATACCGAGACGCATATTCCTGCCCAGTTCCTGGGCCGGCCCACTGAACGCTGCGGATTGACCGAATAGGATGCGCTCGCTTGACACGCCGGGGGACTGTGCCGCGACGGGTTCGGGCTCGGATACTTGGGTTTGTTGGACCGTAGCCACGGCGTCGGGGCTGCCGTTGTCGGTGGAGTCGAAGGGAAAGCAACCCGAAGGACCGGCGATCAGTGCAAGCGCCAGGATTCCCCCGGCTCCCAGCAAGCGCCGCTGAGCCGCTGGCCTGCGCTTCATTAGACCTTGCGCGTGACCAGTGTTATGTGGTTCTTGTCGCCCTCTCGACGGTAACTCATCTCGTCCATCATCGTCCGCACGAGGTGGACGCCTAGGCCACCCACCGGCCGGTCTTCGATCGCCGCCCCGACCTGGGGCTCCGGAGCATCATGGAGGGGATCAAATGGGCGCCCGTCGTCGATGATCTCGATAGTGATGGCGTCGGGTTCGGACTTGAGTACGATCTCAATCTCGTGGATTCCACCATCGTGTCCGTAGTTCATTGTATTGAGGGTCAACTCTTCGAGCGCAAGGTCTATCATGAAAAGAGTCTCGTCAGGCCAGCTCTCCTGCTCTCCGAATTTCCTCACGGCGTCAAAGACGCGATTCAACTCCTCGAGTCTGGTCTCGATCTTCATGTTTAGCTCAGCGCTCATGCGTCGGTCGTAGTGCGGCAGAGCGTCAGGCAGGTAATGTCATCGGATTGCGGCGCATCGCCCGCAAAGTCTGCAACGGCCTTGAAGATCGCGTCGTTGATCGTTTCGGCGTCGCCGGGCATCGATTCGACGAACATACGACGCAGACGCTCAAGGCCGAACTCTTCGAAATCCGTGTTCATCGCCTCTGTTACGCCGTCGGTGTAGAGCACCAGCGTATCGCTCGGCGACAGCTTTACAGTCTCCTGCCGATAGTCGAGACCGGGCATTAGTCCTAGGGCAACCCCATCGGTTAGAGGAAGCACGGTCGAGCTTCCGTCCTCATGAAAGATGACGGGAGCGTTGTGTCCACCGTTCGCATAGGAGAGCTCTCCAGTCGCGGGGTTGTACTCCGCGTACAGCACGGTGACGAACATCGCCGATTCGTTTTCCTCCTCCAGAAGGTTGTTGACCTCGTACAGCACCTCGCCCGGACCGGTGCCGCCGATCGCCGCACCCTTGAGCAGAGTGCGGCTGGACATCATGAACAGTGCCGCGGGAACGCCCTTGTCCGAAACGTCCGCGACTGCGATTCCGATCCGCCCACCATCGAGGTGCACGAAGTCGAAGAAATCGCCCCCGATGGCACGCGCCGGCTGCATGCTGGCGGCGACCTTGTACTCGTCGGTGCCGGGAAGCTCGGTGGGCAGAATCGACTGTTGCATCTTGCTGGCGACGTCGAGTTCGTTCTGCAACGCCACCAACTTGTCACGCGACGCGAGCGCCTCGCGCCACTCGGTAAGGTTGCGCAGTGTCCGGTCGATAGTAACCTTGAGGTCGTCGAAATCGATTGGCTTGGTGACAAAGTCAAACGCGCCGCGGTTCATGGCCGTGCGGATGTTCTTCATATCCCCGTAAGCCGAAATGATCACCGAACGGATGTCGGGATCTACCTTAGGAATCTGCTGAAGCAGTGTAAGCCCGTCCATCTTGGGCATGTTTATGTCGGATAGGACCAAGTCGATGTCCTGTTGCTCCTGCAACATCTCCAACGCCTCGACGCCGTTCTGGGCAAACACGAACGTGTACAGGCCCCTCCGGACGTACCGTCGCATGCGCTGGCGCATGAGAGGCTGAAGGTCCGGCTCGTCGTCGACTACGAGAATCTTGCAAGCACGCTGCGTCACTCTCACCTCCGGCACTTCCGCGTCAGGTCGGCGTACGCTCGGAGAAAGGGGAGCGCGAGCATACGCAACCGCGCCGCTTGGATCAGTCTGCTAGGGCTGCGGCCGCCTCGGCCTGGTTGTCGTGAACCGGGATTATCTTGTCAAAACCGCTGATCTCGAAAACCTCTCGCACAGAGTCCGAAAGCGAGCAGACGGCAAGCTTGGCGTTCTGCTTTCGCAGAGTCTTGGCAGTCAGAAGGATGACTCGAAGGCCCGCACTGCTGACGTAGGAAAGTTGTTCGAGATCCAGTACCAAGCCGCGGTCATTCGGGTCTATCGCGGCCTCCAAATCGACCTGAAACTCGCGAGCGTTAGCCCCGTCGATGCGGTCCTCGGTTTTCACGATCAGGGTTTGGCCTTCCCGACTGGTGCTTATTGCCATCGAGCCTTTCTCCTTTTGCGACCTTGCCTCTGGTTAGCCATGATGATTCGAACTATGACAGTCTATTCTGATATTGACTTTATTGCGCTATGCGACAATTCCTCGATCAGCCACATCCACTTCGCCCGTACTCGGTGATTTACCATCTTGTTATGCGCGCCCCGAAGAATAGCGACTCTGGGAACTGGTAGAAAGTCCATTTCACTAAGTCGGCTCGCACAAACTCCGACCCGAACAGTACGAGACTGGGTTTGCGTGCGACGATCACGAGCATGGCAAAAATATTCACACCGTGAATCAAGGAAACCGTGCAGTCGATTTCGCCTCATATTTTCTCAAGTCCAAAATCAGCAGGTCTTACGACGCGCTGCGTAATAGAATAGCTATAGTAACGCTAATGGGGTCCCGTGGTGCAGTGGCCTAGCATATCTCCCTGTCAAGGAGAAGATCGCCGGTTCGAATCCGGTCGGGACCGCCGAACTACCCCGTCTGCCCTGAGCATCTCCTAAGGGGACTAACGGCAGAAGTCGAGTTTTAGTCCCTGACGTTTTACTATCGTATGGCTGAGTCGGAATTGCGGCCTACGCGGAACGCAGTTCCAACAGGCTTGGAGTCCCGGAGACCATGGCGAACCGGAGACTCTAATCCGATAATCACATGTATACGTACGTCATAGCGGACGCGATCCGATGTGCCGTTGGAATGACACTATCTAGTTCGCGACCACTCGATTCACCGGCCGGTCGGGAAGGCGAATGATCTGTTGGCGGTAATACCACGAGTCTTGACTGCGGCTAGGCTCTCGACGATCGGCCGTCTACGGATCGGCAAGCGGCAGATAGTGGGTCTGGCAATCATCGCCGTGCTGCTAGGCCTTTTCTTACTGCTGAACCGCGTTCCGAAGCTCGATATCGCACGCGAAGACTTGGCTGCTGCCGGGGGCGGCGTCCCCGGACGGTGCTTTCAAGGGTTCTGCGTTGAATACGCGGACGACGCCGGCTTCTTTACCAGGTGGTGGAACTTTACGCTGACGTATTTGCGACTGGTGGCCGTGGGGATGGGGTTCGCCTTCCTGGTGGCTGGTGCTACCGAGGTATTCCTATTTCCCAATCGAATGGCGCCGGCGTTTTCGACTGGAGGATTCAAAGGAGCGTTACGAGGTCTCTTCGTGGGGACTCCGATGACTCTCTGCTCGGCCTGCATCGTCCCGATCTCGTCGGCGTTCAGAAGGCGCGGCGCGGGAGTTGAAGCGACAATCGGCATAGCGCAGGGATCGTCCACCTTGAATCTGCCGGCCATCGTCATGGCCGTAACCGTCTTTGCTCCGATTCTGGCGGGGTCGCGCATCGCGCTCGCCGTATTAGGGGGATTGATGATCGGCCCGCTCGTCGCCCAAGTGGCCGGTATGCGAAACCGCCGCGGACGGGTCGATGACACGGAAGGAGTGGCGCTTGACGACTCCATCCCGTCCACGTGGCGCGCCGTCCTCGGGGACGGCCTGATCGAATGGGCCAAAGCCAGCGTCCGATACCTACTGCGTCTGGGACCGCTGATGATCGCGGCGGGCCTGGTGAGCGGTTTTGTCGTTCAATGGTTGAGCCCCGACCTCGTCGAAAGGTTTCTGGGCAACGACGTCGCCGGAATCGCTGTGGCGGCGACGTTCGGAATACTGATAAACGTACCGCTCCTCTTCGAGATACCGCTGGTCGCGGCGCTGCTGCTCGTGGGCATGGGGACCGCTCCAGCCGCGACGCTGCTGTTCACCGCCGCCGCCGGCGGCCCGTTTACGTTCTGGGGGCTTGCAAAAGTCCTGCCGAAGCGGGCCATTGTGGTGTTTGGAGCCGCCACCTGGGTCTTGGGCGCGCTCGGCGGACTCGCAGTTCTCGGCCTCGGCCCGCTGACAACAGCCCCTCCGCTCGCGGGAATGCAAGTGCGGCCCGCCATTGCCGAGAGGGCCGCCCCGACACTTGAAGATTCTGAGATCATCCCGGTGCCAGCCGGCGCGGCCAAGTTCGCCGACGTTACGGATGCCGCGGGGTTGGCCTACATTCAGGACACGTTGCGACCCAACGGCTCTTGCCTTCTCGGAAGCATGTGCGCGGCGGAACGGCAAACCGGCGGGGCCGCGGCGGCGGATTACGACAATGATGGATACGTGGATATATACGTCACCCGTATGAACGCCCCTGACATACTCTTCCGTAATCTCGGTAACGGGAGCTTCGAGGATCGTACGCGCGAGGCCGGGCTGCACGAATTCGACTTGCGCTCAAATGGGGCCGTTTGGTTCGACTCGGACAACGACGGTGACCTTGACCTCTACGTCACCACCGTCGCCGACACCCGTTTCTATATGTTCGTCAACGACGGCCAGGGGCGTTTTACCGAAGAGGCCGTCGGCAGGGGCGCCGCCGTCGAAACCGCCTATCAACACATCGGCTACAGCGTCGCGGTCGGCGACTACGATCGCGATGGCTGGTTGGACCTTCACGTCAACGAATGGGGTTCGTCGCTGCTGTTGGACGGCCTGCCATCCCACGCGCGGCTCCTGAGAAATCGAGGTCCCGCAGCGCCGGGGCACTTTGAAGACGTGACCGTCGCAGCAGGAGTCGCGCTCGAAGACGTTCAGTCCCAGCTCGACAGGGACTTTATCAGCCCGTCGCTTGACCCTCCCAAGGGACCCTTCGCGTTCGCCTCGACCTTTGTGGACCTCGACTCCGACGGCTGGCCGGATCTCGCGATTGCGTCGGACAACGGTCATTCGAGGCTCTTCTGGAACAACGGTGACGGGACGTTTACCGACGGTACGCTGAGCGCAAGGGTCGGCACCGACAAGAGC
>JAPOVO010000318.1:0-3478 GCA_026708165.1 Chloroflexota bacterium
GTCGGGCGGGAAGCGCTCAGGCAGCGTCATAGACGACTGTGCCCTCTCGCAGAGCGGGTTTGATGACGAGCGCGTGGCTGTCCTTGTAGCGCTCCACGTTGGCCGGCTTGACGACGACGGCATCGACCGCGACCCGGACGCCGCGGAGGTGCCGGTAGATGCGAACTGCGAGCCCACGCGCGTCATCGGTGTCCTTGACGACTAGCAGGTCGACATCGCTGTTGGGACCCATCTCACCGCGGGCGGCAGAGCCGAAGAGAATGATCTTTTCGGGCTGGGCGGCAGCGACGATGCGCTGAACGATGTCGTCCAGAGTTTGACGGTCGAGCGTTCGGCTATTCATGGAGGATACGATCGGCCATATAGGCAGGCGCCCGAGCGTGCAGACCGCAGACGTTGTGGAGAAGAGGCGGACACGGAAAGAATGAGGTCGATTGCATCAAGCGCTGCCGTCGGGACTCTGGTTCGTGTGTATGTTAATCGCATGAGCAACTCAGGAGGTTCTGCCAGCATTTTGTCGTTCATGGCGTACGTGGCTGAGGTCTCGGAGACGGTCGCGTCGGCGGTATAATTGAGGAGACGCTGGGGGCAGATTTAAGCGAGGAATTCGCGGAGTCGTCGGAGCAGCGAGAAGCTGTCCAGCTAGCGAAGAACGCGGGTCTGAGGACTAGCAACCACCAGCAAACACTACCTTTGCTGGCAAAAAGGTTTTGGTAGTGAATGGTGGTCAAGATCGGACCAGAATCGGGGCGAGTCGAACGTCGTTGTTCCGGCAGGGGAGGCGCACGAGCGGCACCAGGACCGGGCAAAGCGCTTCACAGACATTAGCTGAACCTCCTCAACATGCGGCCCGCGACGCCAATGTCGGCGAATAGTGCGGTGAAGCAGTCCATGTAAATCAAGCTCTGAAACTCGCCCTGCGGCGCGACAGGACCGAACGGGACGGCGGATTGGGGCGTTGCCAGCGCCGGAAATCTTAGAGGCGCGCCGGGGCGCTTCTTTATATAGAAAGAGACTTAAAGAGCGAAGAGCACATCCTTAGGGCCAGGAGTGCGGAGAGTGGGCGTCAGATAGCGACAGTTCTGCTGAGGGAGTAGCAGGAACTGTCAGCGATGACGCTGCCAGTCTTCGCTACAACAGGGAACCGGTAATCGATCGCAATTCGGACCTGTTTGGGGCCGTTACCGGGCACGGTCGTGTGGACGGTGATCTGGCGGACGAGCAACTGAACGATCTCCTGTCGTTCGGCCTGGGTTAGGCCACCGTCGAGCCGTTCCCGGATCTCCGCGAGGACTTCCTCTGAAGCAACGCCATCCTGCAGAGCCTCGTCCTCGCGCTGTATACGGGCCAGCAGCTCATTGACCTTCTGCAGCTCCTGATCCACCTCGGCGGCGATGGAGTCGAACTCGTCGTCCGAAAGCTTGCCACGGGTGTATAGGTCGATGGCGCGCTTGCGGCGGTCCTGGGCGGCGTCTCGAGCTGCGACAAGAGTTCTCCGTTCAGCTTCTGCGGCAGCACGAGCCTCAGCGTCGTTCGACTCGGCGAGGAGTTCGTCGATGAGGTCAGTTGGCTCAGACAGGAAGCGGCAGATGTCCGACCAGACAGTTTCTTCGAGGAAAGAGCCGTCAATGGAGGCGCCGATGCATCTGCCCGGGAAGGGGCCGCGTTCGACCATGGAGCCGTTACACCTGTAGCGAGGCTTGGTTCTGGCCCACGAGCCGCAGAACGTTAGTCCGCAAACGCCGCAGCGGATGACCGAGCGCAGGAGGTAGGAATGACGGGTGTTTCTGGGGATGACGCGATTGCGGTCGAGGGTGGCCATGGCTGCGTCCCAGGTTTCCTGGGAGACAAGCGGAGCGACGGGAGCGGAGATGACGGGGCGGCCGTTGGGCTTGGTGGACCTGCGACCGAACTGCAGGACGCCCTTGTAGACGGGATTATGGACGAGGTTGCGGATATGGCCTGGACGCCAGAGTCCCTGAGTGCGCTTGCCTCTGACGCCGCGACCGTCGCGCTTGTAGTGGGTGGGGATGCCCAGCGAGTTGAACTCATTGGCGATGCGCCGGCAGCTCCAGCGGCCTACGGCGAGATGGTGATATATGCGTCTGACGACGTCTGCGGCGGAGAGGTTAGCCCACATGATGGAGTCGTCGGGGACCAGTCTGCGATCACCCTTCGGCCCGTCGACGGTGTAGCCGAGAGGCACAATCCCACCGGTGTACTTTCCATCCCTGGCTGCACGGTTCATACCCTCGGCGGAGCGTTCCAGGAACTTACGGCGTTCGTGAGCGGCGACGACAGCCTGGATGCCGTATGTGAACGGGTCCTCGATGTTCTCGTGGGTGGCGTGGAGGGAGATGCCGAGAGCCTCGAAGATTCTCCAAATGCGGAGGAGTTCGAAGTCGTCGCGACCGAGTCGATCGGCGCGGACGACCCAGACTTGGGAGAAGCGGCCGGCTTGCGCGTCGCGGACGAGCGCGCTACCGCTCGGCCGTTGTTCCAGCGGAATCGTCCCCGAGACGCCGTCATCTTCATAATGCTTGAAGACAACGAGACCCGGGTCGGTACCCAGACGGCGTGATAGCGCTTCGCGTTGATTCAGCACCGTCTGACGCTCACGTTGCTCATCGGAACTGACGCGGGCATACGTGGCGATGCGGATTGTGGGGTTGGGCATGAGTTCAGACCTCCTGACACGGATCCGACTTTCGCGACCGGAGGACGATCCTGAGGGCCGCAAGGATCGCTCGGCGATCCGTCACATATGTACGCTCGACTGGCGCGGACGGGTCAAGAGGAGGGGACGAGCGTTTCTTGCTCTTCCGAGGTCGAGACATCCGGCATGCATCCATCGATCAGACTGACCAATTTGGCGCAGTAAGCGGTCACAGATTGAGCGTCGCACAGGCCGGGCCGGTAAAACTACGGGCCTGTTACGGTCGCCTTACGGGTTTTGCCGGTCTTTTGCAGGATTTGAGAGGTTTAGCCGGACCGTGCCAGGGAATTTGCCGCGTATGACCAATTTGTTCCACGCGCCAGATCTCCGAATCAATTCGTACAGGCTGCCTTGGGTGGAGCCGACCTTTTTGAGCAAACAGTCCTCGTTCACGTCGGGCATGTCTTCCATAAAGCGCTCGTGGAGGATAGCGATAGCGTGAGCTGACTTGGGGCCGAACTTGAATTCAAGACCGGGCCCGCAGACCCGTCTGAAGTCGATCTCGTGGCCAAGCTCACGCATGTCGCAGGGCGGTAGCCGGGATTTCGCATCAGTCGAAAGCGGAGACGGCCGTTGATCACCGTCCAGCGCGACCTCCGACTCCGGAAGAGCATTGGAGACATCTATCGCGCGCCTGGTTGGATAGCCAAGTCTCTCCGCGAGCTTTTGATCATCAACCAATTCCTTTTGCCTGGCGGCGATTCGGTCGCGTGCTGCTTGCCCGATTGACGCATTGAACGCCTCCAGGTCGCCGGCAATCCA
>JAPOVO010000318.1:3488-6427 GCA_026708165.1 Chloroflexota bacterium
CGCGTCCCGGTGACCAGCACTCCAGCCGAGCGGCTGCCTAAGTCATTCTAGGTCACGATTGAAGTCGTCTTTTACGGTTTCGGGCGCTCTTCGCAGTGGCACGTAAAGGAATGCAAGCTCGTTACGGTCACGCCAGACCGAGGCGTACGGAGGCTCACGATCAGGACTCGAAGGTCTATAGTGGAAGAGGTCGGGATCCCCCGCGAAGGGGACAGAATAGCGAATCCGGAGGCTTTTCACGGGCGCGGAACCAATCGGTTCGTCGAACGCGCGTTCGAACGGCGGACCCGTGATGATGTTGGCTGGGGCGCTATCAACGTGGATGCCCGATTCGTCGATCTCGGGTGCGGAGAGGGCGTACTTACGCACGAGTTCATCGCACAGGTCTTCTAATGAAGTGCTACGCAATCGAGGGTCGCTTAGGCAGCGGACTTCCATTTCCAAATCTTGAAGCCGCTCAGTTAGGAACTTTCCGAGATCAAGGCTACGGAACAGTTGCATTGTCATTGTGCTATTCCCTCCACGATCCCACCGAAGTGCGTGTGTTGTGACATCTCTTCCGCGGGCCACGGGCCTTAGTAATGGCCGGGGCCAGCCGTGCCGAGCGTGTCAGGGACTCGTCGAGCCAGGTTATGGCCGCTTAACGGCCCCATGGGGTTGACGCACGCCCCGAGCGCATATGGGTTGAACGACGCCCTGGAGTCTTAGAAGCAAACGCCGTGACCCTCTCCTAGGGATTCTACGTGCGAAGGGGGAGAAAGCCCTTGACGAGACCAGCTAACTCAAGCCGAGGACGCAGGCGACGCCCTGCCACGCGACGTCGCGCTGGCCTTCCAGCCTGCGGAGATAGGTCGTGGTGACGGCAAGCGAGCTGTGATCGAGGAATTGGCTAACCGACTCCACCGACTCGCCCACGTCACGGCGGAGCTTGGCGGCGGTATGGCGGAGAACGTGGAGGCCTGAAGGAGGCAGATCGGCCAGACGGAGGTATGTACGGAAGCGGTTGTAGAAGGTAGAAGCGGTGACGCCCGACGGACCGGCACCCGCCTGCCAGAGCGACTCGCTGGGCTGCATCGACGAGAGGTCTTTGCCGACATCGGCGAGCGAGCGCTGGATGGCGACGAGAGCGGGACGAGGGAGTTCCCGCCGGCCGCGCACTCCACCCTTGCCGAGGTACAGATAGAAGACAGCCGACTCCTCGAAGGAGATATCGCCAGCATTCAAGTTGATCACCTCCGACCTGCGTCGACCCGTTAGCACGAGAGTCAGGACGATCGCGCGGTCCCTCCTGCCCTTGACCGAATCGGGGATGACTCCCACCAGCTGCTGCACTTGGGAGGCGGTCAATCCGCGAGGAGCGCTGGGTTGAATCCTGGGTCGGTCCACCGGATCGCAAGGGTTGGAAGTCAGGAGATCCAACCTGATGAGGAACTTGTAGAACGAAGAGAGACAGCAGATGCGAGCACTGACGGTAGTGGGAGACGGTTCACGACCAGATAGGCCGACGCCATGGGCGAAGCAAAAGACATCCTGAGGGGAGACCTGGTCCGGCGACTTCTGTATGGAGCCGAAGAAGTGGCGGAGAGTGCGGTAGTAAGAGTCAGGCGTGCGGAGCGAGCCAGATCGACGTTGTTTCTCGGCGAGGAAGGCGTAGAGCGAGGCATCCCAGCCCGACGGAGAGCCAGAGAACACGGTGGGAAGGGTGGTTTGAGCGGCGGCCATGGCGGCCTCCTTCAGGCGAGAAAAACGTCCACATGACCATTGCTCTGGATTGTAGGTAAATCAAGCCCTATGTGTGAATGGTGGAGACTGCGTGCCCATACAGCGGGGAACAACTGATGCTGGAGTCGAGGCCAGTTCGGCCCGCCGCAACTTAAGGTCAAAATGCCGGCGAGACTTGCCCCCTGGAACCCGGTCAGTCATCCTGTGCGAAGTGCTCTTAGTCCTTCTCAACAGCGATGATCCGAGGACGGTGCAAGTATGCCCGTTCCGCTAGATGCTTGAATTGGATACACCTGACATAATCGCTGGTGACGCCATTTCAAGACACGAGACCGACTGAACTTGAAGGCATAAATGCTCTGGCCGACCGGTCAATGACGATTCCCTACGGGGCATTCCCAGCTGGACTGAACATCCCTGTTGCCAATGAAGGCTTCAGACCACTTGAGTACGCTGAAGCGCTCGGAGAGGCATATCTGGCGTTCTCCAAGAGCAACCATCGCAAGAAGGGCGGACACTATCTCACGCCCGCTTCGGTTGCAAGATTCATGGCTGGTCTCTCATCCTATTCGGAGCCGCGAATGCGTGTTCTCGACCCGGGGAGTGGCACAGGGATCCTCTCTGCCGCCGTCTGCGAAGCAGCTTGTCGCAGTGGAACCTTAAAGACTCTGCACGTCGATGCCTTCGAGACGGACTCCTTGCTGGCTGGCCTCTGTCGCTTGGCGCTTAGCTTTTCGCGTGACTGGCTTGCTCGGCATGACATAGCACTAACTTTCGACGTTAGGCATCGAGACTTTGTGCTGGAGTACGCGGGGGCCCTAGAAGCAAACTCGAAGGTCAATCGACATAGCGGAAACCTCGACGGGACCGAGAATGAGTACAGCCTTGTTATCTCCAATCCCCCGTACTTCAAGATAGCCAAGGACGATCCGAGAGCCGCGGCTTGGGCGGCCCTCGTGCATGGACAGCCCAATATCTATGCTCTCTTCATGGCGATTTCCGCCGAGCTTTTGTCGGAATCCGGCAGGCTCGTGTACATCGTTCCAAGGAGTTTTGCGTCGGGGCCGTATTTCAGGAGATTCCGAGACGTCTTCTTCCGACGGGTGGTCCCGGTGGCCATTCACCTATTCGAGTCCAGGAGGGATGTTTTCAAAAACCAGACTGTGCTCCAGGAGAATCTGGTAATTGCCGCTCGCACCCGAGCCGCCGGCGAGGTC
>JAPOVO010000314.1 GCA_026708165.1 Chloroflexota bacterium
GCCGAACGCGGCGAGCAGCGCCCCGCTCAAGCCGTTGCCGCCAAGAGCCAATTCAATGACCCGGCCGTCGGGGTCAGTCGTAACGCCATGCCATTCGGACACCGGCTCGTCGGTCAGCCAGTACTCGCGGTTCGTCCAGTTTGGGCCGTCGGTGGCGTTATAGATCGCGACCAGCGCGGTCCGGTCCGGCGAGATGGGTGTTGGAGTGGCCGTCGGCGCGACCGTTGGCGTGACCGTCGGTGTGACCTCGGGTACAGGTACCGCCCTATCGCCGCAGGCGCCCGGGACGGCGGCTACAAGAGCGACTCCGAGCGCCGCGAGCCGTCGTCGGAGACGACGATCGGTGACTATCACTTTTTTCTCCTTAGATGTCGCCACGCCCATCGTACGACGCGCTTCGTGTCTTTGGCGAGTTGCGTTGTCGATCAGCAGCAGGCTCTATTGGTCAACTTGACGTTTGCTGACGCAGCGCCCGTCGACGGCGGCTTTGCCACCGTATTACCTACACGGGACTAGGAATCGCAATTGGGACCGAGTGACTGCTGTGATCGGTTCACATGGATGAACGGGCAGGGAGCTCGGCCTGTAAGAGCGCCACGTTGGCATTGTGGAGTCCTACAGGTCCGAGTCCTCACTTGCCCAATAACTCCCATATTGGCCGACTAGTCGGCGGAAGATCACGAGGCGCCAGCCTGGATTTCCATCAAAGGTTCACGCCGGGTCCCGGAGCTTGCCGCCGTCCATCTTGAATGGTCCGACCGGGTACTTTTCGGGCCGCGGGAGGCCGCGTTTGGGGGGCCTCCCGCAGCCCGAGGACGCTCCTATTTATCGTCGTCCATCATCATGTCGTCATCCATCATGTCGTCGTCCATCATGGAGTAGCCGATGGCCTCGTTATGCTCGCGCACCCACTGGGCTTCCGCGTCGTCGCCGTAGTGGGCTACGAACAGTATCTGGACTTCGGGCGGCTGAGATGAGAGCGTCTGGCCGTCGCCGGCCATCATCATGGAATCATCTTCCGCCAGGACATTGCTGGCGGCCAACGCCGTCAGCAGTGTGGCCGCCATTATGGCCACAATCATGCTCCGCGGCTTGAGGCGAAGCGATGAGATTAGATTCACGGTGCGATCCTCCCGGATTTACTGCGACCAGCAACGCTACGGATCAGTGATCGTCAAAGTCGATGGGTATCCGCGAGCTGGTCCCGTCTGATACGAGGGACAGATACGCTCTGTCCATAAAAGCGAACAACCGGCTACTTCTTGCAGCCGGTCGATTTCAGGCTTCGATCATAGACTGCCCCCTTAGCCTATGAAGACCGCACGAAACCCTGGACGGCCATTCGCGTTACGCACCATCATGGCTTAGGTACGATCAATGTACGAATATGCGCAACAACGCGAGTAGTGTATCAGGAAACGCGCGAGGTATTGCACTGGTACGGCACGTGTGAGACAGCGGCGTCATTCCCGCTTTTGTGAAGATACGTATGGGCGGTCAAGTTGATGCCCAGTACAGGTGCTGTCGTTGCCTAGCAGTGCCCTGGGGCACGCCTCCCCTTTTTCGGGCATACTCTGCGGTGACTCTACCACAATCAATATGACTGAACGATGACGAGTGGCCTGAATATCATGACTTCTTTGTGACGATTCGCCAATTTTGGGATAATTTTCCCTGTTGAGGCGAATTCAGTTAGTTTGGCGGCTTGGAGTTTTTCTATACTTGGGCGTTTAATCTCAGGTTTCTTGAGGCTTGGTAGCCAGGAGGTCACAGCAGATCGTGAGCCGCCCGAGTTCCCCCTTACGCACCCTTTTGGCCGGCCGCCTTGTCGGCGTTGTTCTTACTCTGATCCTGGCATTCTTAGCGCTGGCCACTCCGGTCATGGCTGGGCATCCGGGGGAGAAAAGGAGTCCGCTTCCGAAGCGGATGGCCACTCCGACATTTCCGCTATGGTGAAGAGGTCCGTCTTTAACAAACCCGATAGCGACCTCGCCCACAACATCCCCGACCTGCTTGTAACAGTCGGCGGCGAGCGAGTTACCTGCGACTTCCTGACCCAGTACAAAGTTACCGGCGGACTGGCCCGTTGGGGCTTTGCGACTTCTGAAGTGATCCAAGAATTGCCTGGCGCGCTGACCCAGTATTACCAGCGCGGCGTGGTCGATTGCCAGTCCCACGACGGCGTCTGGCAGATTGAGCGGAGGCTGGCCTGGGATTACCTTGGCGGCGGTCTGGGAGGCTCGGACGACCTGGGCGTCGAGCCGGACCTGCTGAGCGAGCAGCCCGGCATGGAATTCGGCCCCTGGGGACACCGAGTATCGAACGCAGCCGTCGACGGCACGGAGACCGGATTTTTGGACTTCTTCGAAGCGCTGGGTGGCATGTACACGTTTGGCTACCCGAAGAGCGACGCCCGCTATGACGACGATCCGCAAGCGGCGCTCGGCATTGAGGGCGCCGATCCCGGAGTCATCCGGCAGTACTTCCAGGCCGTAGTGCTCGAATACCGCCCCGGCGATGCCGAGCCGGTACATCTGCGATTCCTGGGTGACGACGTCCGCGATGCCGTCTATCCCTTCGGTAGCTACAAGTCGTTCGGGAGCTTCGGTCCCGCCAAGCCGCTTTACTACGGCCAGACCTACGTCCCGGAGGGGACTTCGTTCAGGGACGCGCTTGTCGCGCTCTATAACGCGACCGATGGAGACAACTGGACCAGCAACCGCAACTGGCTGAGCGACGAGCCGTTGGACGAGTGGTTCGGTGTCACGGCGGACGACGACGGCCGCGTGACTGAACTGGACCTCTCGCAAAACCAGTTGAGCGGCGAGATCCCGGCCGAGATAGGCCGTCTGACCGACCTCGTGGATCTGGACCTCTTCGGCAACCAGCTGCGGGGAGAGATACCGCCGGAGATCGGCAGTCTGGCCAACGTGACGCGGCTGGCTCTCTGGGCGAATCAGTTGACTGGCGAGATACCGCCAGAGATTGGCGACCTGGCCAGCCTGGAATGGGTAGCCCTGGGCATCAACCAGTTGACCGGTGAAATTCCGGCCGAAATTGGCAACCTCAGCAACCTGGCCCAAGCTGACTTCACGTTGAACCAGTTAAGCGGCCCGATCCCGGCCGAGCTGGGCAACCTTACCAACCTGACCTGGCTGGTCTTCTGGAGCAACGAGTTGAGCGGCCCGATCCCACCCGAGTTGGGCAACCTCACGAACTTGACCCAGTTGGACCTTGACTTGAACCGGCTGAGCGGCGAGATTCCGCCTGAATTGGGCAACCTCGTCAACTTGGAAGAGCTGTGGCTTCGGGTGAACCGGCTGAGCGGCGAGATTCCGCCTGAATTGGGCAACCTCGTCAACTTGGAAGAGCTGTGGCTTCGGGTGAACCGGCTGAGCGGCGAGATACCGCCTGAACTTGGCAATCTCACCAACCTGACAGTGCTGGGGCTTGCGGAAAACCAGCTGACCGGCGATATTCCAGCCGAATTGGCTAACCTCACTAACCTGAGAAGGCTGTATCTTGCGGGTGGGAACGAGTTGACGGGGTGCGTGCCGGAGGTTTGGCAAGAAGTGCCGCGCAGCGACCTTGGTGAAATCGACTTGCCCGTATGCGGCACCCAGGACGAGACGTAGTTGCTTCAGCCGGCGGGGCGTAACGCTCCGCCGGCAAGGCCGCTTGTCGAGAGAGCCGCGCGATCCTTATGGGCACGAATCGGACCCAGATCGCCAGCGGGCGGATTTTCCGCCCCGGTCTTGCCGAGGCTTGCTTCGAGACTCGAAATTTGTAACTTGCATTGTTTGACGGGTGATTCGATACTACGGGGCGCGCTGATCGCAGAGGCTTCGACCGGCGCGTCATCATTTGAGAGTTGGTCTGTCGTTTCGTGCAGAACGCACCGTGACGATTGAAAGGGAGGCACCCTATTGGCTTATTCTGTTCAGAGCAAGAAGTCCGAAAAGACGTACTACCTGCACTCCAAAGACGTGACACTCAATGGCGGTCGCGTACAGACGATCTACTATTTTGCGGGCGAGGCGCGCGATAACGTGCTCGATGAACTGCCTGAGGGGTATGAGGTCATGGAAAACTCGCGCACGGGCTTGCCGATGCTGAGGAAGGCCAAGTAGCCCAGCGCTAATACTGCGCGACCCTGGAGGCCGGTCGTAACCGGCGAGCTTTTGCAGCCCGGGTCTTAGGGTTTCGGTAAGCGGGTCCGCGAACCAGAAATCGATCGTTATGTGCCGGGTCTCACTGCCGTGGCGGGGCAATTGTGTTTTTTGCGTCTCATTCGGCGGTCGCTCCGGCCAGGCGGTCAGCCTGGGAAGCCATGTCGAAGTCCAGCGCAGTAAGGCCGCCGACGCTGTGGGTGGTAAGACCCAACTTCACTCTGGTGTAGCGGATGTCGATATCAGGATGGTGGTCCGCCGCCTCGGCTGCGCGGGCAAGGCGATTGACGAACTCAATACCGTCCATAAACGCGGCGAATCTAAAGGTGCGCTCGATGGCGTCGCCATTGCGCGTCCAGCGTTCGAGTTCGCCTAGTTTCGATTGGATTTCGGATTCAGATATCGCGTCGGCCATTTTCGATCTCCGTGGGAACTGAGTCCAGCCTTTCATTGCAAATCATACGAAAACAGCGCGTGGGGGCAGGCGGTAGAGGGAGGTTTTCTCAGGCGTTGGCGTGCCGCCGACTCTTTCATTTGAATCCCTGGCGCGTGCCAAGCGTGATCTCTTAGTAGACTTGAGTCTGAATCTTTTGCAATATCCGAACCCCGTTTTAGAGGGAGCGCCCAGCGCATGACCTATGTGATAACGGAACCTTGCATCGAAGTGAAGGACGCTTCATGCGTGGATGTGTGCCCGGTCGACTGCATTCATCCGCGAACCGACGACGACCGGTTCGAGTCGGTGGAAATGCTGTATATCGATCCGATCGATTGCATCGACTGTGGGGCTTGCGAACCCGCGTGTCCAGTCGAGGCCATATATCCGGACTTCGACCTGCCGCCCGACCAGGAGAAGTATCTCCAGATAAACGCCGACTACTTCGATAACTAGCCCGCCAGAGCCCCTTGCTTTTTTGCTAGGGACAGTTGGCATTTCGCTGTCTACGGGGCCCGAATGCGGCCGGTATCAGAGAGACTACGGCGCTCTTGGCGAGGATGTCGGCCGTCGGGTAGTCACCAGCGGCGATATAGATTCCTGAAAAGACCGCCAGTATCAATGGTGCTCCTCGCCACCAGCGAAGGACATACCGCCAAAGCCAGAATCCGATCATTCGCCAGCCCTGCAGCCAGCGAAGCGGTATTCGAGAAACGACGAGCAAACCTCTGTATAGGAAGTTTCTCGAACCGTTCGGGCGCGACGCAGAGTCGAGACCGAGAAGAAAATAGGACAGTGCAAACGCCAGCGGAAACGCGGCCATCGACAGCGCCAACAGCAGTCTCGATATCCCGACAATACCTAAGCCATCCGTCTCGATAATCGGGATAACGGCGATATAGGCGACCAGGGCACATGCGGCGGATAGGGAGATAGTCAACGCGGCGGTGTTGGAGTAGCAACGGCGAAGATCCGACGACCAGCTTGCCAGCAATGGGGCGGCGATTGAGACTCCCAGACCAAACGCAATCAGCCATATGGCCGGACTTGTTGGAGGCCTGCCAGCGAACCAGCTTACGGGCCGGGAGTCTGCTCGGTGGACCTGGAAATCAAGAGTCAGGTGGTCGGGCTGACCGGCGTTCATGACGTTCAGAACGTAGGGCGACGTTTCAGCCAAGCTGTTTGCGCCGCGAAATACGGCCCCGCCCTGACCGGACTGAAGTACGCGAATTCGAACGAGATACCGATCGGGCGTCGCTGCGACGGGAAACGCGACCGAATAGCGCTTCATTTCTTTGGAGTCGATCCGAACTCGATTGGCCCACAGGACTTCGTCGCCGTCTTCGAGCCGGACCTCCAGTTCAGGAGTTCGACCATCTTGCCTTTCGGGCCGCGCCGAAAACGAAAAGCCGAGGTGTCCGGCGGACCGCGTTTCGATCTCCTGGGTCAGGCTCCAGCCTTCGGCGAAGGGGCCGAGCTCAAAAGCGGAGCCTTTGGTCCAGTAGACCGGGAGCAGAGCTGCCGGCAGCACCCATGGAATCGCGCCGGCAATGACGAGCAAGACGGCGAGCAAATAGGGCTTTAAGCGCGTGGCGGTGGATTTTGAGGCCGCGAGAATATCAGACACGAGCGGTCGGGAGCAGCCTGGCGGGCCACCAGCCGATGACCACCGAGACTAGGAGGATCAGAACGTTTGCAACCTGTAACCAGCCGTAAAACGGCTCCAAGGCGAAGCC
>JAPOVO010000099.1 GCA_026708165.1 Chloroflexota bacterium
CTAGGCGATGATCTCCGTGAAGGATTGACTGTTCTGGACGTTGACGTACCGGACGCTGGATTGCACCACATTATCGACCTAGAAGAGCACAGCGGCCATCCGCACGTATTGGGCTTGGCTCTCGGACTGGCAGAACAGGCGCGTACAGACGCGACGTTGCGGCGGAATCTGATGCCTGAGGCACTGGCGGCCTTGGATACTGACTCGGAGGATCCTGACCTTGACGCGTATCTGGCCGAGTTGGTTTCAGACATGGAAATGCTAGCTGCCGAAGCGTTGCTGCGAGAAGATCGTTTATGAGAATTGAGGCTTGGCGCATCAAGGCGTTTGGACCACTTACGGATTGGGAGGCGACCAATTTAACTCAAGACGACGTGGTGATCGTGCTAGGTCCCAACGAATCCGGCAAGAGCTCCCTGTTCGAGTTCCTAACTAGCGCCATTTTTGGATTCTCGCCTGCCTCAGCACGCAATCACCCGTACCACCCTTGGAGTGGCACGTATCCTTCAGGAGCGTTGGACGTAGTCCTCCGCGACGGCTCTCGAGCACACATCGCGCGACGGCTAACCTCACGCGCGGAGGGCCGGGTATCGATCAATGGCAACGAAAGGGCCTTGGGAAATCGGTCTGTACCGTGGGTTGGACTGCTGAATCGAGGCATATTCACCAACGTGCATGCACTTACGCAAGACGAAGCATTGGCCCTCGACCCGAAGGCTTGGCAAGCTATGCAGGACCGTGTCCTGGGAGGCAGTTCATTTGACTTCCTGCGCCCTACACGAAATGTCGTAGCCGAACTTCAAAGCCGAAGAGCTCGTTACTGGCGTCCGGATCGACGCGGCAAGCCGCGGGATCGAGAGATTCGGGCTCGGATACGCGAACTAAAGAAATTACTCTCGCCAGCGCTCGAGCGTCGCTCATACATCGAAGACATCGAGAGACGCCTAGGGAGTATCGAAAAGGAACTTCGTGATAACGGAGCGCAGTTGCAACGCATCGAGGTTGAACTTGAACGAGACGCCCGCCTGGCGCCGTTACTCAGACAGGTCAATCGGATGCGTGCGCTCGATCTTGATGCGTCTGCGCTGGTGCCTTCGGATCAGTTGCTGACAGACGTTGATTCGCAGCGCAAAACACTCGACGCAGAAGCAGCAAACCTACAAACCAGCCTCAAGAAGTTGGAAGCGGACTTACTTAACAACGAACAGTCTCAACATATCGACGAAGTTACCGGTGAATTGCTTGCGCAGCGCCAAAGAATTGAGAGTCTCGACCGGACCCTGGCGCGCGTCACCGAGGACGAAGGCCGGGTCGAGCGTATGGATCGCCGTCTACAGCAGGCCGAAGGAGCCCTGCGTGAGTTGGCTAGCCGTATTTTCGTAACAGAGGGGATCGATGAAAAGATTCGCAGCTCCGCAGTCGGCGTGTCGATTGTCGAATTGCGGGGACGCCAGAGCACATGGAAAGAGCGGTATCAAGCGGCTCAGACAAAAGGAGAGGACTCAAACCGGGCCGAAGCAGAGCTTCGGCAATTGGCACGTGACCTGGGGACAGCAACTGCACGAAATCCAGTTGACAAATGCGACAACGAAACAAAGACGCCAGTTGCTGATTTTGGGGGCACTTGCTGGGACGGTCTTTGTTGCAGCTGGCATTGTCCTCCTAATGCTGCAAAGCGGCTCTACGGGTCTGACGCTACTAGGATGTGGTGTCGCAGTTCTAGCTATTGTGACCGCAGGGTTCCTGATGATGCGCCGGACGGTGAGTCGCCAACATCATTCATTGGACATTGAGGGAAACAGCATACCGTTGGACTTAGAGACGGAGATCCAACGTACACAGGAAGCGCGTGACGCGGCGCTACAGCGCGAATCGCTGCGGGAGCGATACAAGCGCGCGCAAACCGCGGCGGTCGAAGCACTCGAACTCAGCCAAACTGCTACTTCGGCGGCAGCCACCGCCGGTGAACAGTTAATGGAGTTGCTGGCCGGCTTGCCAGTGGCACCGATGTTTCACGAGAAACCTGACGACGCCCTGGTCCGTGATTTTGAAGATTTTCGCCGGACGATACAGACGGTACGCGAACTTCGAGACGACCGTGCCGAGGTCGCCGAGCGTATTACCTCTTGGCACGACGATGTTGACCATGTGCGAGGAGCGGTGACGATTGATCTTCCAACCGGCGCCATCGACGCTATTGCAGCCTTGCGACGGCACCTCGACAAAGCACTCGATGGCAAGCGTGTTGCCAATAATGCCGCCGCAGCGCTACCTGA
This sequence comes from Chloroflexota bacterium, assembly GCA_026708165.1. Classification (GTDB taxonomy): domain Bacteria; phylum Chloroflexota; class UBA11872; order UBA11872; family VXNJ01; genus JAPOVO01. Next base: position 2,277 of record JAPOVO010000099.1, read on the forward strand.
GCTAATCCAGCGACTAGAACTAACATCCGAAGAACTCGCAGCCGTGCAGAACGAGCTAGATGAGCTCAACATTCAACTCGGCGCACATGATCCCTCAGGGGACCCCGAGCGGGGGCTCGAGCGGCTCGTGAAATCCCGGGAGTTGAGGGATGAAGCCGAGCGAATACGAACGGACTTGAGCAGGGAAGATCCGAGTTGGGTTGAGCAGGTTGAGAAAGGTGAAAGGCTAATCGCCGCGGGGCATGCGATCGAACTCAGCGACGAAGATCGCGTCGGACGGCGGCGACGCGTTGCGAAACTCCGCGATGCTGAGCGAAGTCTAGCCGACGAACGTGGTCGAGAGCGTAACAGACGAGCCGAACTAATGAAGGAGCCAGGACCGGCACATATCGCAGGAGAGATTCAGGCGGCTGAGCAAGAATTGGACTTCGTGTTGCGCGAGCATGATCGTTTGGCGATGCTGGAGCGTTTGATCCGGGCTGCAGAACACGACTATCGAGAACGCTATCAATCACCGCTACTCACCTCGGCTGCCAAACATCTCGACCGATTCACAGAAGGGCGATACGACCTACTCACGGTCGAAGATTCCGCGCCATCCGAGGTCAGGTTGGAGGTGCGACGCCGCGGACAGGAGTTTCCCGAGCCAGTCGCTACTCCGCTCAGCCGAGGTACAGTACAACAAATCTATTTCGCATTGCGACTTGCAATGGTCGATCAAGTTGAGGGTGAGGAACCACTACCTCTATTCCTTGATGAGATGTTCGTGAATTGGGATCCGAATCGCATGGCAGGAGGGTTGGAAGTGCTGATGCATCTGCCAAAAGACCGTCAAGTATTCCTATTCACCGCCGACCCCTACTGGGCAGACAGGGCAGAGAAATACATTGGCGCTCGCATCATATCTATGCCCACATCGATCGATAGTCAGGCCTAGGCGATTGCCAAGCAAAGCCGCGGCCTAGTTCAGAACGCACTGAGTCGACGCCAAAGCTTGCCCGGAGCATCAAGTCTCATATTGGGTTGTTCATAGCATTCTGGAAGCTCTTCGAGGACCAAATTGCCCAACTCCATCTTACAATTGGGCGGATTTGACCAGGCTCAACACACGGGAGCGTGCGGCGACTTGACGCAGGCAGCGAAGGAATCACCACGGGAGACCGATTCGGAGGCGCTGAACCGCCCGTACGATGCCACCGCCGTAGAGCAGCGGTGGTACGAGGTGTGGGAGAAGAAGGGCTATTTCGCTCCCAACGGCGACGCCGGCGGGGAACCGTTCGTAATCTCGATGCCGCCTCCCAACCTCACCGGCGTGCTGCACTACGGTCACGTTGTGGTGATGACGTTCGAGGACCTGATGATCCGGTGGCGTCGGATGCAGGGTCGCCCGACGCTATGGCTGCCGGGCACCGACCACGCGGCAATAGCCACCAACGCAGTCCTCCTGGACAATCTCGCCAAAGAGGGGCGGACAAGAGAGGAACTCGGGCGTCAGGGCTTCGAAGACCTCTTTTGGGACTGGCTGGACAAGAGCGGCGCGGCTATCCGCACGCAGCTGAGGCGGGCCGGGGCGAGCTGCGACTGGTCGCGCGAGCGCTTCACGATGGACGAAGGGCTTACCGGGGCGGTCAACGAAGCGTTCATTCGTCTCTACGAAAAGGGACTGATCTACAAAGGGTCGTACCTGGTCAACTGGGACCCCCAGGACCGCACGGCCATCTCGGACCTCGAAGTGCTGCACGAACCCGTCCAGGGCAAGCTGTGGTACGTCCGGTATCCGATCGTCGACGGCGGACACCTGGTGGTAGCGACGACGAGGCCGGAGACGATACTGGGGGACACGGCCATAGCGGTCCATCCGGAAGACGAACGGTACGCCGGGCTGGTGGGGAAGATGGCCCAGGTGCCCGCGCTGAGACGTCAGATTCCAGTCATCGCCGACGACGCCGTCGATCCCGCGTTCGGGTCGGGCGCGGTGAAAGTGACCCCGGGGCACGACCCCAACGACTACCAGATGGGAATCCGCCAGAACCTCGAGATGATAAACATCCTGAACGAGGATGGAACGCTCAATCAAAATGCCGGTCCGTTCGCCGGACAGGACCGGTTCGAGGCGCGCACGAACCTGGTCGGCTGGCTCGAAGAGCGGGACCTAGTCGAACGAATCGAAGACCACGAGCACTCGGTCGGACATGCCGAGCGCTCGGGAACAATTGTCGAGCCGATGCTCTCCGAGCAGTGGTTCGTGCGCACGGGGGGAATGGCGCGAGCCGCAGCGGACGCCGTGCGGGACGGCCGGATTCAATTCCATCCGCAGCGCTTTGCGGACGAGTTCCTACGATGGGTGGACAACATCCACGATTGGTGCATCTCGCGTCAGATATGGGTGGGGCATCGACTGCCGGTCTGGTATTGCCAGGATTGCGGCGAGACGATAGTCGACAGGAACGAGCCGGAATCTTGTCCGGACTGCGAGGGCGTGGTGGAGCGCGACCCGGACTTCCTGGAGACCTGGCTCAGATCGAGATTGTCGCCCTTCTCGACGCTCACGTGGCCGGACGCTACTCCCGATTTCGAGAGGTTCTATCCGACCACCGTGATGCAAACCGGATACGACATCATCTTCTTCTGGGTGGCGCGCATGGTGATGCTGGGCATGCAGCTTGCGGGCGACGTGCCGTTCAGGCATGTGCACCTGAGCGGCATAATGCGCCGTGAAGACGGCTCCAAGGTGAGCAAGTCGGACCCGCGGCCCGGGGACGATCCGGTCGAGGTCTTCGACCAATACGGGGCCGACCCGCTCCGCTATCTAGTCGCCACGGGAGGAAGCCCCGGCGGCGATCTGAAGCTCGTGTGGCAGCGTCTGGAGGCGGCGAGGAACTTTGCGAACAAGCTCTGGAACGCCGGGCGGTTCACGGTGGAAGCTCAGGCCGCGAGGAATGTCGATCCCGCTCCGCCGACGGCGGTGGACCGCTGGATAACCGGGCGGCTCGATCAGACCATCTCAGACACCACGCGCCGTCTTGAAGCCTACAACTTCGGCGAGGCTGGACGGGGCATTCACGACTTCATTTGGAATGATTTTTGCGACTGGTTCATCGAGGCTTCCAAGACGCGGCTTCACGGAGACGATCCGGCCGCCGCTTCGCGCGCCGCCGCCACTCTCGCTGAAGTGCTGACGACGTCGCTTCGGCTTCTGCATCCGTATATGCCGTTCGTTACGGAGGAGCTGTGGAGTCATCTTCGCGCCGCAGTGCCCAATCTCGAACCGGAGCACATCATCGTCGCCGCCTGGCCGGAATGCCAGGGACGCGCATCCGATCAGGCGGTCGTCGAAATCGACCGACTGACGGAAGCTGTGCGAGCGATACGAAACGCGAGGCGGGAGGCGGGAGTGGAACCTAGCAGGCGCATCGAGGCGGTCGTCAGGCCGGGCGCCGGAACGGCGGTTCTCGAATCGGAAACCGACTTCCTGACCCGCCTGGCGCGTATCGATCCGCTGGTGCTGCTCGACGAAGAAGAGTCGCCGCCGGAGAAATCGATATCGCTGATAGCCGGCGGGATGGAAATCTACCTGCCGCTGGAAGGCATGATCGATCTCGAAGCAGAGCGCGACCGCCTTAAGCGCGAAATCGAGCGGCTGGAAGCCGAGATCGCTCGGTCCGACGATCTCTTGTCTAATGAGAAGTTCGTCGAGCGCGCTCCGGCGCAGGTGGTTCAAAAGCGGCGTGACGCGCGCGCAGCCGCGGTGGCTGAACTGGATACGACGCGGGAGCGCCTGGACGCTCTTTAGATCAACCTGATTTCCGGCTGCGCCGTTGGGCCCTCGGGTTTATCGATTTAGGGTTTCGGTGGAGCGCCGTCGTCCGACTCATCGTCCGATTGCGTACCGATAAACCAGTTTCTCCCCCACGACCGGTCATATTGCCCGACCGGATCGCCGGACGATCGCGCCCTGGATTTGGCTACGGCGCCGAGCGTCTGGCGGGGCTGCGAGGGGCCCGGGTCGATGTGTTGACGGGCTCGGGCCGCGGCCGCTTTTGGCGGCACGGGGCCCC
>JAPOVO010000432.1 GCA_026708165.1 Chloroflexota bacterium
CCCGACTCAACAGCCCGCACCGCATCTTCGTAAGTCCCGTCGCAATGCCCTAACGACGGGACTATCCCTTCAGCCAGGAGCGCCTCAGCAACAGTCGCCCGCTCTCCCTGACAAGCGACTGTCATGACGACCGGCAATTCCCTCGCGGCGTGCTTGAGATCCGCGACTTCACGCCTATCGAACTCGCGGAAGACTCTCGGATCGAACATCCCCGGCATCGCCGGGTCCAGATAGGGTCCCTCGATGTGGAAGCCGTCGATTGCGGCACCCGCAGTTTCAGCCGCCGCAGCCCGCCGCACCGTTTGCCTCAACTCACCAGCAGGACGGGCTATCAAGGTTGGGAAAAAGCCTGTGACGCCGTGGCTCGCAAGCTCGGCTGACATGCCTTGAACGGCCGCCGCACCGTCCATCGCGTCATGCCCGTTGAACCCATGCGTGTGAGTATCGATGAATCCCGGCGCCACGTACCGTCCGCGCGCATCGATCCTCTTCGCGCCGGTAGGCAGCGCGGCGCGGCGGTCCGAGACTTCCAATATCCGGCCATCCGCGACCACAACCGTGCCAGTCGCGATACGTCCTGATGGGGCAAGGACCATGCCACCGGTAATGAAGGTGGGCAACACGTGTTCTCTAGTCACTAGTGCCGTTACAAGCCTCTGCGCCGGTGGCTCGACTTATCGGATCGTCCCATACATCAGCACGGCATATCATGAAATAAGCGGGAGCCCCTCGGTCTTTTGAGCGCCGCCTAGTCAAGCGGCCGCGAGCTGCGCCTCGAATTGCTTTTCCGACTCGAACGGGCCGAGTACCGCGAGCTTGTAGTTGCTGGAGTCGAATATCCGATCTGCGACTCTGCGCACGTCGTCCAGCGTGGTAGCTTCAATACTCTCCAGCACTTCCGCGACCGTCACTATTCGCCCTACGAGAGCCTCCTGACGACCTAGCCAGGAAACCACCCCGCGCGTGTCCTCCATCCCCAAGACGAGCCGTCCCTTTAGATACTCTCGCGCCCTATTCAATTCGTCCGGCGTAACCGTTTCGGCAAAGCGTCGCAATTCGGTCAGAACGGCGTCGACAGCCGAAGTCGCGCTCCGCGGACTGACTCCGGCATAAACCCCAAAGAGGCCCTGATCGGAATACGACTGCGAAAACGACTGGACCGCGTAAGCCAGCGCAAGCTCTTCCCGTATCCTCTGAAACAACCGACTGCTCATCCCACTTCCAAGAATCCCGTTGACCAGCGCCAGCGTCCAGCGATCAGAGTCTTCATAGGATATGCCTGGCATCGTGAGGCACAGGTTGGCCTGCTCGATGTCGCGGTGCTCGTTCAATACAGTGTTGCCGAATGCCAACCCCTTCGTGACGTTCCTGGATTGCGTCGACCTGCCGAGCCCCCAACCGCCGAGGAATTTGTCGACGACAGCGACCGCCTCGCCGTGCGACATCCTTCCGGCAACGCAGGCGACCCCCGCCCGCGGAACATATTCACGCGAGAGGTGACGGACAAGATCTTCCCGGGTAAGGGATTCCAGACTCTCACGCCGACCGCCGATATCGCGTCCGAGCGGATGACCCGGGAAGGTGACCTCCTCCGCCAGCATCGATATGCGCGAATGCGGATCATCCCGCGTCATATCGAGCTCTTCAAGGATCACCTTGCGCTCTTTTTCAAACTCGCCGGCGTCGAGAATCGGATCACGAATTAGCGAGCAGACAACGTCCGCGGCTAACTCCAACTTCGGGGCCGGCACCCGCGCCCAATAGTGAACGATCTCCTGTCCCGTGGCTGCATTGAGGTGTCCGCCGACTCCCTCAACAGCTTCACTGATCTCCCGAGCCGACGGCCAACTCCTGGTGCCTTTGAAAAGCATGTGTTCGAGGTAGTGGGAAATTCCCGCGCTGGCGTCGCTCTCGTATCTGGAGCCGGTAGCAAAATAGATTGAGAACGAAATGGCCATGGTGTGTGGCAGGGTGACCGAAACGACCCGAAGTCCGTTGTCGAGAGTGGTCATCTCGTAAGAATCGACTGGACTTGCGGGAGCGACACTCATTATCGTCGCCTCTGAGGAAGAAGGTTTTGGTCGTAGTGCATCCAACAACTCTTTGCGCCGCGCTGGCTATGGTAGGAAGCGTACGAATGCGCTCTCTTAAGTGTCAATACAAACACAGTGCGGGCGCTTCCAACTTCGGAAAATTCGTTGTCGCCGCGCATTCTTAGCATCAGCGATCCCAAGCTCCGCAGGCGCGCCGCGCCGGTCCAGAGCCTGGGCGCGAGAGAGACCGAGCTGTTCGAAACGATGATCTCGACCATGCGTCAAGCCAACGGCGTCGGACTGGCGGCCCCACAGGTCGGCGTGGGACTACGGTTGGTGGTTATCGAAGTGCCATCTGGCCACGAGTCGGACGACAATGAAGAATGGGACTGGGACTCGACCGAGATATTCCGCCTGGTGAATCCGGTCATACTCGAACTCGACGAATACGAAGAGATTACGGAGGGTTGTCTTTCCCTGCCCGGCTTCAGCACCTCAATCCCGCGAGCCAAACGCGTGGTCGCCGAGGCCGCCGGAATAGACGGGAAGTATTTCGAAATAAACGCACGCGGACTGCTGGCGCAGGCTCTGCAGCACGAGATTGACCATCTCGATGGAACTCTCGTGAGCGACCGGGCGGGATCCGTCGGCGCGATGAAACAGGTCATGCCCGACTGGGTCCCAAGCTCCGAAGCCAGGACTAGAAGGCGGTCCGACACGACTGCCGATTCCGCCAACTAGAGTTCCAGCGGGGCACATTGACGGCTTGACGAATCCCACAGGCTATTCGCGCACGACGCCGGTTGAACTGGTCTACCTGTTGGCTTCTCGCACTATGTGGTCGAGCTCCGGCAGAAGGATGTCCTCGAGCGCAAGCCGGACCGCCGCAGTGGACCCGGGTGTGCAAACCACCACCGACCCCTTGGCGGTTCCGCCCATAGCTCGGCTCAACATCGCCGCAGGGCCGATCTCATCCCAGCTGAATCGCCGGAAAGACTCCCCGTAGCCGTCGAGGATCTTCTCCATCAAAGGTTCGATCGTCTCCACCGTCAGGTCTTTTTCGCTCAGCCCGGTGCCGCCGCAAAATACGACGAACTTCGCCTTCTCACCCACGAACTCGTGGAATTTGCCAGCTATCGCGTCGGGGACGTTGGGCACTAAAGTGCGCGCCACCACTTTGTGTCCGAACCGCGAGATCAGCCGCTCAGCCATATCCCCGGATGTGTCGCCACCCTGGCCCTCATAGCGGGAATCGCTAACCACAATGATCGCGCAGTCCAGCTCACTATATTCCCCGGCCGCGTGCCGGTGCTCCTCGGTCGATTCCGAGCCAACGTGACGATGCGCGTGTTTTGCGGAATGAGATTCGGTAGACATCAGCTTCCCAGAGATACTAGATTCCGTTGGCCTGTTGATTCATCGACTGGTTTGACGGCACTGCGTATCCGGCCATTCGGTCTTTGATCTGCCCGACAATCGACAGCGCTTGGTCGTAGGGCCTTTGCCAGATGTTTCGACCGAAGATGAAACCCGTCGCTCCCGCCGCAAGCGAGACCTCGACGCGAGTAAGCAACAAGCCGTCGTCGACCCGATCGCCGCCGGACATAATCACAAGCGTTCGACCAGCGGACCGGACGACCTTTGCAACCGCCTCCTCCAAAGACCATCTGGCCGAATCGTAAGGCTTTGGCGCCCCGGGAGTCGGGCCGACCACGCCGACCGGCCCCGTGGTCGGATAGTTAACCTTGACCACATCGGCGCCAAGTTCGGCGGCGACACGAGCCGCGTAGTCTATTGCGTAAAGCGAGTCCCTGCCTCCCTTGGCGTCAACATCGCTGCCGCGCGGATAAGCCCATACGACGACCGGCATCCCGGCACGCTCGGCTTCGAGTCTGACCTGAGAGAACGTCTCGAAGTCCTGCTCCTGCTGAGCCGACCCCACATAAAGCGTGTACCCGACGGCGTCCGCACCGAGCCTGACGGCGTCTTCGACCCTGGAAGTCAGAGGAGACCTGGGAGAGGTCGACGGCGGAATCTCGGTCCGCCCATTTAGCTTCAAGATCAGAGGGACCGATCCGGCAATCTGTCGCATGTATTTCGACGCAAGCCCATACTGGAGCGCTATTCCCGAGTAGCCGCCCGCACCGGCGAGTTTCGCCTCATAGGCCGGGTCAAGGCTTTCCTCGTTCGCAAAGAAATCGCGGGGACCGTGCTCCAGCCCCTGGTCGACGGGCAGGATCAGCAACGTCCCTCCACCCGGCCCGTAGTCGTAGAGCATCCGGTGCAGGCGTGTCCGCTTTCCCAGACTCAAGTCCAAGTCGTCAAGGCTGGGGCGTGTCGACAGCAGGTTTGCAGACCGGCGTTCCGCGGTTACCATCCTGCGCCTCCTAATCGGGATTCACGACCAACCTTAGACACTTCTACCGACCGACTGCCGCTGCATTGCACCCCAGTGTGCATATTGCCGCCAGCACTTCGGACGTGGTCGTCGCGTCGCCAACCCTTACTCCCGCGGACACCTGATCTCCGTGGAAATCACTTCCGCCCGTAGCAAGCAATCCGAATTTGCGGGCTACGCTTCGATACTTGTCCGTCACACTCGCCAGCTGGTTGGAACAGTATACTTCCAGCCCTTGCAGTCCAGCTTCGATCATCTCCGGCAGCAGAGCGTCAAGGTCCAGCACTCCGCCGTGAAAGTCGTACATGGGATGAGCCAGCGACGTTGCCGCGCCGGCGTCGCGGAGCATCCTCACGGCCGCCGCCGGACCCATCTTCGACCGTCCGACGTAGCCCGGCGCGTCGTTGCCTATCCACTTGTCGAATGCCTCGTTCCAGCTTTGCACATATCCGGCTTCTATGATGGCGCGCGCTATGTGAGGCCGCCCTATCCGCGCGTCTCCGGCGATCTCCAGGACACGCTCCCAGGTGATGTGCAGCCCAAGCGTATTCAACTTGTCGACCATCTGCCGGGCGCGCCCCCTTCGTTCGTCCTTTGAATCGAACATGTGCCGCGCCAGTCCTTCACTGTTCGGGTCGGGGAAATAGCCGAGCACATGCACTTCTTGCCTCTTGCCGCCAGGACCGACGAACTCCGTCGATAGCTCGACGCCGGGCACCAGCATGACCCCCAGCTTGTTCGCCGCGGCCGCACCTTCGGGAATCCCGTCCATGGTGTCGTGATCTGTTATCGCAAGCGCCTCCAGGCCGGCTCTAGCGGCCATCGCAACAACCGTTGCCGGACTTTCCGATCCGTCCGACGCGGTCGTGTGCGTATGAAGGTCTGCGCCTTTCGCCATTACTCTCGGCCTCTAACTCTCAATGCTTGACGATCCTCATTTCGCGCTTGCAATGCACATCAACTCCTAGAGAAACGGTTGCCGCCCATGTCCCGGGGTTAGTCGAACTGACTGTGAGACAGATTATCAAGGAGAGCCGAACGCCGCCCCAACCTGAATTTCATCGGCAGGCTCGAATTCCGGTAACCGCGTCCAGCGGTCTCCGTCATAAAGCGTCCATAGCAGGTCATACCCGATCATGGGCACGATCACAGAGGACTGCGAATCGGGGCTGTATTCAAGGATCCCCGCTTGAAAATACTGACGTACGCGTCCCGACGTTCCACGATGCCAAACGAGTGTCCCGGCCGCTCCGGTATCGGGTCTTGCATCCGTTTTCGGATACCCGAAGCTCACCTCGCCTCCGTGAACCGAATAGAAATCCAGAAATCCCGTGAAGCTGCCGTCGACAGCGAAGTTGGAGACCTTGTGTCCCCAGGGTCCCGACACGACACCGGCATTGGGATTGACGATCTCAGGCTCAAAGCCCATGTCTGCAGCATACCCAGCCCCGCCACCAATGATCTCCCAAGAGAGACGCCGCTGAAACTCGAAGCCTTGAGTGTCCGGGTTGTACCGCCAGTCGATCGCGCCGCGCTGAAAGTATTGTGTGAGCGTGCCAAGTTGCTCCTCGAATACCTCGGAAAGCGGGTCGCCCCATCGCCGGGAGCCGCCGGTATACCTGAAGAAACCCAGAAAGTCGGCGACGTGTGGCTTACCATCACTCAGCAACCGCAGGGTCAAGAGGTTGTGTGAGGTTGCCGGCACGAAATTGGAAGCCGTGACTGAAGCAGGTCCGATGCTGTACCTGAGACCGACGTCGGGATCGAATGCAGCTACCGGCAGGGGTAGCGCCGCAAACACCTTGACCGCGCGGTTTAGCTGATCTGCCACGTAGATTCGACCGGTTGGTCCAACGGCAAGGCCCTTCGGCCCCCGAAACTCGTCTTGCGCGGTGCCTCGGG
>JAPOVO010000354.1 GCA_026708165.1 Chloroflexota bacterium
TGCACGCTCCAGTGCGTTCTCCCGGTACCCTATGCGCCATTCCTGCGAGCCATGGGGACAGCCATCTATCCCAGGCACGTCCTCGAGCAGTACGTTGACGACGGCACCTTCGAGTCTGTTTGGGACATCGAGACCGATCCCGCCGAAATCATCGGCACCGGTCCCTTCACCATCGAGCGCTACGATCCCGGCGAACGCGTCGTCATGCGGCGCAACCCCAACTACTGGCTCAAGGACGCGGCCGGCAACAACCTGCCGTACCTGGACTCCGTCACTCACGTGATAGTCGAGGACCTGGACGCCGAGCTTGAAAAGTTCCTGTCCGGAGAGGCCGATGTTCACGGAGTGTTGGGCGAGGAGTACGCCGAGCTAAAACCGCTCGAAGCGGAAGGTAACTACACCATCCACAGGCGAGGCCCGGCTTTCGGAACGACGTTCCTCGCATTCAACATGAACCCCGGGTCTAACCCCGATACCGGCGCTCCCTACGTCGCGCCCGAAAGGCTCAGGTGGTTCCAGAACACGCAGTTCCGCCAGGCCGTCGCCCACGTCGTCGACAAGGATGCGATCATCAGCGACGTCCAGCACGGACTCGGCTACCCGCAATGGTCTTCCGTCAGTCCCGCCGCAGGCGACTTCCACAACCCCAACGTGCGGACGTACCAATACGACATCGACAGGGCCAACCGGATGCTCGACGACCTTGGTTGGATCGACACCGACGGCGACGGAATACGCGAGGACGGCGCCGGCAACAAGATATCGTTCACGCTCGTCACCAATACCGGTAATACGGTCCGCGCGACAGTTACCGAGATCATCCACGAGGGTCTTACACGGATCGGTCTCGACGTGAACTTCGAGTTGATCGAATTCGGCGAGCTAGTCGATCAGTTGATCAGCTCCTACGACTGGGAGGCCATGGTCATCGGCTTCACCGGCGGATCCGACCCCTACAGCGGCATCGGTCTATGGCACAGCAGCGAGGACCTGCACCTGTGGAATCCCAACCAGCCGCAGCCCGCGACCGAGTGGGAAGCCGAGATCGACGCGCTCTACATCATGGGCAGCCAGGAGCTCGACCGCGACAAGCGCGTCGCACACTACCACCGCGCCCAGGAGATCGCCGCCGAAAACGTGCCGGTGATCTACACCACGCAATCCGAGCGGCTCACCGCCGTCCGCAACGTCTTTGGCAACACCACGCCCACGCTCTACGGCCTTTGGGACACCCGTTACCTCTACCGAACCGACTCATAACGCTCAGCCCAACCCCAAGAGCGCCGACACTGCGGCAGCTTAACCACGGTCTGGGCGTCTAGGGATCTGTCGTGGCTGACCCGCAATGGGCCTTCATATTCGACTTCGACGGCACCGTCTCGCCCGCCGACATGGGGCACGTCATCTTCAATGCCTTCGCCGATCCCTACTGGCGAGAGATCGACGAGGAGTGGATACGCGGCGAGATTCCCACCAGCGTTCGCGCGCGGCGTCAGTTTGAGCTTGTCAGCGCCGGGCGCGGGGAGCTGCTGGAGCTAATCGCCCGCCAGAGCATCGATCCCGGCTTCGCGCCGCTGGTCGCCGAACTGCGGGCGCGCGGCATCGAGCCCCGCGTCGTCAGCGACGGCTTCGACATATACGTCCGTCCCATGCTAGCCGGAGCAGGGCTCGCCGACCTGGCCTTCGACTCGAACCGGCTGACTTTCCGCGACGGTTCAATCAAGCTGGAGTTTCCGCACGAGCGCCCCGATCTCGACCCGCGCGGCGGCTGGAAGGCCGAAGTCGTGCACGCGGCCCGGCGGGGCGGCCGCCGCGTGGCCTACGCCGGCGACGGCATGAGCGATCTGGCGGCGGCGCGCCTGGCCGATCTCCTGTTTGCGCGCGACCGGCTCGCGGCTCAGTGCGAAGTCGAGGGGATCCCCTACCACGCCTTCTCCAATATGCGCGACATCCATCGCTGGGTCCTCGCCAACCTCTAACGCGGCCCCAACGCCGTCCGCTCCCTGGTCCCTGAAGGCAGAGGATTCGGCTGAGAGTGTTCCCGCGGGAAGTTTGCTGCCGCTACGCCAGTATTCCCAGGGCCGCCGACTCCGCGTCCTCCATCGCGCGGCCAACATCGTCGATCTTCACTTCACGCTGGGGCTGGAGGAAGAGAAAGGTCACTTCTTTGATGCTCGCGTCGATTGCCTTGTTCAGCGCCACGGCGTATCCACCGGCCTGTAGGCGATAGCGTTCCATCGCCGTCTCGATCTCGTCGCCTGATCGGAGCGCGTCAGTCTTGTAATCGACGATTACGAATCCACCGTCCTCTTCGAAAAGCAGATCGATGAAACCTTCGATCACCCCGCCGCCCATCGGGGCGGTCACCGGCACCTCACGCCACCATCGCCCCCACTTCACCGCTCGTTTCACGGGTGCGCTCGATAGCGCGTAGCGGGCGAGTCTCGCTATCTCCCCCGTCCGGTCGGGAACGCCTTCCGCCGCAGCCTGCGCCCTGGTGATGTCCTCCAGCCCGGCGCCGCTCTCCAGATCGACCGTCTGCAACACGGCGTGCACCGCCCTGCCGATGCTGGTTCCGGCGCGGCCCCGTTTCCATGGTTCGTCAGGCAAATCTTGCTCCTGCTTCGCCTCCTGCGCCAGCCGGGTCACCGCGACCGAAACCGGACGCGATCCGCGTCGATACACCTCGTTCCTTTCCTCCAGCCATGTCTTTCTAGCCTCTGCCGTGTCGTCATCGACCGGCTGAGTCTCCATCGACGTGACCGCGCCGTTCGAACCCGCCGCGGAAGCCACAACCAACTCCCGCCAAAGGTGGTCATCGCTTCCCAAATGCCCAGCGATCCGGGCAGCCGCCGATTTCTTGTCTTTGGCGGTCCTGTAAAGACTGACTACAAGATGGTCGCGGGCGCGTGTAGTGGCGACGTATTGCAGTCTCACGAACTCCTCCGCCTGCCGTTGCTTGTCGGCCTCGGCCAGCGCGTCGTATCCGCCTGTCTGGAAGTACGAGCCTGCCCGTCCAATCCGCACCTCGACCTTGTCGCTGGTCGTCTCGAACAGCACAGGATCCACTCTTGTGTTTCGGGTGATGTTCAACCCGGTGAGAATTACTATGGGAAACTCCAGGCCCTTGGCGCCGTGGACCGTCATTATCCGCACCGCGTCTTCGTCAAGCTCCGGCAGGGGAGACTCCATAGCCTGCGCGCCCTCGGACTGCTGCCGGTCCGTCCATTCGAGAAAGGCCCGGAGCGAGCTTCCCCCTGCATTGGCAAACGCACGAGCGCTGTCCATCAGGAACCGGTAGCGCCGCCATCTTTCCCGCGGATACCGTTGATTGAGAGCCAGTTCGAGGAGACGTCGGTCGCGAACGAAGCTCTCGATGAGGGCCGCAGGCGAGACCCATAAACGGCGCGCATGGTAACCCCGAAGAACCGCGAACGCTTCAGGCACAGGCCCCGGCGGCGCGGTCTGCGCTTCAAGGTAATCGAACCGGCCGCCCGCTTCCACGAAGCTCAGCAGGTCCAGGTCGGAGCAGGCGAACGCGGGCGAGCGAAGCGCCGCTACTAGGGAAATCTCGTCGGTCGGATCGTCAATAGCGTGCAGACAGTTCAGCAGGTCGCGCAATTCCTGGGTCCCGTAAACCATCGAAGGGCTTTCGAGCCTGTAAGGAATCCCGGCGTCTTCCAAGGCGACTTCCAAGGTAGAGAGCGCCGTGCGGGTAGGCATCAAAACGCATAGGTCTCGATAGGTGGCGGGCCGATTGGCAACACCGGCCTCTTCCGGTCTGACCTCCCAGCCTTCTTCACAGGCCAGCAGGATGGCGTTCGCTATCGCCTTGGCCTCTTCGCGCCGCACATCATCAATACTGCCCTCGTCTTGTTGCCCGCCTACCAGCCGCCGGACCGTGGGCCCGTCTTCACCGCCCAACTCATCGTCGACCCACGCGTCGAGCGGGACGTATTCGGGCTGGCCTTCGCCTGGCTCCATCGACTGCCCGAACAGGTGATTGACCCACTCGATGATCGAGCGGCGGGACCGGAAATTCTGGCTCAGCACGACTTGCTTCCCGCCCACGATTCTCCGCACGCGCCGCATGAGGTTCACCTCGGCGCGGCGAAAGCGGTAGATCGACTGCTTTGGATCGCCTACGACGAATATCTTGCCTTCCGCCGGTCGCACGCTGTTCCAGTCCCGCGGCCGGTCCTGAGCGTCTCCGTCGGACGGCGCGTCTTCCGCCAGGAACAGCGCGATCTGGGCTTGCAGCGGATCGGTATCCTGCGTTTCGTCGATGAGGATGTGGGAGTAGCGTTCGCGGAAGTAGTCTCGCGCGTCGAGGTTGTCCAGCAGCATATCGCGGGCCCAAACGAGCAGGTCCTGGAACTGGGCCACGCCTCTGGACTTCCGGCTGTGAGCGTATTCGATGGCGAAGATCCGCAGCAGCTCTAGCACCGGCTCCAGTGCCGCCGCCCGTGCCTCCGCCAGGTTTTCGTTGATCCGACCGTCCAGCTCTTTCAGAATCTCCTTTATCAGCTTGCAGGCGTTCGTCTTCGTTACCGGGTCCTGGTTCCAGTCGCTTTGACGGCCCTTGGTGGATCTGACCCTCGGAGACCGCGCCAGCAGCCTGTAAGCCTCCAGAGCGTCCTCCCCCGCTTCCTCAACGCGCCGGGCCAGAATGCGCACAGCCTGAACATGAGCCGACAGCTCGTCACGCGATTTCGCTAAGTGTGACAAACGCTGCAACTCGCTCTGGGCCTCCACCAGGGCCCCGGCCGCGGAGGGCTCGGGAATCGAGGGCGCGCCGAACGAAACATTGATTAGCAGGTCGTAGTTTTCGTGGAATTTGAGGGCCGCTTGTCGCAAATGCGATAGCTCCAGGCCCAGCTTCAGCGCCGGCCGTAGCACCGACTGGCGCTTCGGATCGTCCAGCGCCGCATCCAGCCAGCGTGACCATTCGTCCTCAAACGTCAGATCAGCCTGTATCTCGTCCTGAGTACTGAAGCCCGGCGGCAGGCCCGCCTCCAGCGGGCGCTCGCGCAGAAGGCCGGCCGCGAAGCTGTGGAGCGTCTGCACGGCGGCCTGGTCGAGATCCGCAAGCCCCTTCGCACACCGTTCCCGTTCGACCGGTTCCCTGGCGGAGTCGTCGGCGGCGCTTTCTAGTGATTGCCGAACCCGCTCTCTTAGCTCTGCCGCGGCGGCTTCGGTAAACGTGATCACGGCGACGCGGTCCATCGTCGCCCGCCCGGTCGCGACCAGTGCGATCACGCGGTCGACCAGGCTCCGGGTCTTGCCGGTGCCCGCTCCCGCCTCGACGACCACGTTCTCGTCGAGTCGTTCGACGATCGCGTCCCGGGCAGGCTGGTCGGCGGGGAGCGGCGCGGCCGTCATGTTTGTTCCCGCTCCGGTTCGCCGTCCGCCATTAGAACGTACGGCCGCAATCGGGGATCATTGCGCTTCCATCCCCAATACCGAGACCGTGAGCGTTTCTGAGGACAAAGCCGGTCGAAATCGCAAGACGTGCAGTTATCCGTCGAGTTCTTTTCGGGGTCACCCGGATGAGCGGGGAACAGACCTTCCGCGATGCCGGCGGTTATAGTCCGCACCGACTCAGTGAACGCCTTAAGCAGCTCGTCCAGCGGCACGGGCGGATCGGGCAGCATCACGAACCCGCCCCTCGTCGAGATGAACCAGTAGGCCGCCAACACCTCCACGTCCTCGCCGACGTGCTGCCGCGCGGCCAGGCCGTAGACCGGCAACTGAAGCCGCCGTCCCCGGTCCACGGGGTCCTTCTTCATGCCTCGATAGACGCCTGCTCCACCGGTCTTGTAGTCGATCACCAGAGCGACTTCGCCATTCGGCGAGGTGTCGATCCGGTCGATAACGCCCCGAAAGCGGAGCGTGCCGACATCCGGATGGGACCACTCTACGTGCGGCGGCGTCTCAGCATTCTCGGATGCGTAAGGTACGGTCCCGAACGCAAGCTCTGTGGCGTGCGGCGAGACGCCGTACTCCCGTCGCATTTTGGAGTCTTCGTCCAGGAAGGCTCGGAGATCGCCTTGAATCTCCGCCCGCGACATCTCCCAGAGAAGCGATTTTCCGGTACTTCCGCGTTCTTCTGCATCCCGACATTGGTCGCTAGCGATGTCCATGAGCAAGCGTGACTGCGCTTCGTCCCAGGGATGTTCGGGCTGGGGCACTTCTCCCGCTTGTGTCGCTTCGTGGATGAAACGCTCCAGCACCGAGTGGACCAGCGCACCGCGGTCAAGCGGGCTGATCGTGACGATGTCCTCAGGCTCCTGTAAAGCCCCTATGCCGAGCACGTG